>DLYC01000038.1:0-8741 GCA_003447895.1 Lachnospiraceae bacterium
CAGGGATGTCCCGTGAATATCGACATTCCCGGATTCATCATGAAGGTGAAAGAGAGCGATGTGAAGGGCGCCTACGATGTGATCGGAAAGTCCTCTTCGCTCCCCGCGATCTGCGGCCGTGTCTGCCCGCAGGAGTCACAGTGCGAGGGCAAGTGCGTAAGAGGAATCAAGGGAGAACCCGTTTCCATCGGAAAGCTCGAGAGATATGTCGCGGATACAGCCAGGGAGATGGGAATCAAGCCCCAGGGCGCCGAGAAGAAGAACGGCCACAAGGTAGCCGTGATCGGATCCGGCCCCGCAGGACTTACCTGCGCCGGCGATCTGGCCAAGATGGGCTATGACGTGACGATCTTCGAGGCGCTCCACAAGGCAGGCGGCGTTCTGGTATACGGCATTCCCGAGTTCCGTCTTCCCAAGGACGCAGTTGTCGAAAAGGAGATCGAGAACGTGAAATCCCTCGGCGTCAGGATCGAGACAGACTGTGTGGTCGGAAAGTCCGCTACGATCGATGACCTCATGAAGAACGAGGGCTACGAAGCCGTCTTTATCGGCTCCGGCGCAGGCCTTCCCAAGTTCATGGGCATTCCCGGCGAGCAGTCCATGGGTGTCTTCTCCGCGAACGAGTACCTGACAAGAAGCAATCTGATGCAGGCGTTCTCGGAAAACTCCAGAACTCCCATTATGAGAGCCAAAAAGGCTGTGATCGTCGGCGGCGGAAACGTCGCGATGGACGCTGCCAGAACGGCACTCCGTCTCGGAGCCGAGACCCACATCGTATACAGACGAAGCGAGGAAGAGCTCCCCGCAAGACGGGAAGAAGTTCTTCACGCCAAGGAGGAAGGAATCATCTTCAATCTCCTCACAAATCCCGTGGAGATCCACGCCGACGAGAACGGCTGGGTGAAGGGCATCACATGCCTTCGCATGGAGCTCGGAGAGCCCGATGCCTCCGGAAGACGCAGACCTGTGGAAATTCCCGGATCTGAGTTCTATACTGAGTGCGACGCAGTGATCATGTCACTGGGCACCTCCCCCAATCCCCTGATCTCCTCTACGACGAAGGGTCTTGAGGCGAACAGAAGAGGCTGCATCATAGCCGACGAGGAGAAGGGGCAGACTTCCAAGGAAGGCGTATTCGCAGGCGGCGACGCAGTGACCGGCGCGGCCACCGTAATCCTGGCGATGGGTGCCGGAAAGGCAGCGGCCAAGGGTATTGACGAATACCTGTCCGCGAAGTAATTTAGTAATAGCATTACAACGGGAGCACAGATCGCAGTGTAAGGCGTCTGTGCTCCTTTTTAAAGCGGAGGCCGCATAAAGGCGCAGGAAGTGCCGCGTTCACGCGGGCGGCCGGAGGCGGGGGTCCGCAAAAAGAAAGGCAGCGAATGACTCATATTCTGGATTTGGACATAGATGTTCAGAGAGACATATTTGGCAGCAAGGACAACTATATCAGAAAGATTGAAAAGGACCTGAAGGTGGCGGTAGTCGCAAGAGACGGCGTGATCAAGGTGACCGGCGAGGAAGCGGATGTGCGCAAAGCTGTCGGGATCATCGAGGAGCTGGCGGACTTATCCAGGGCCGGCGGGGAGATCATGGACCAGAGCGTGGACTACGCGATCGAGATGAAGGACGAGGCGGAGCCCGGCATGCTGGCGGATTTTGACAAAGATATGATCTGCCACACTGTGAGCGGAAAGCCGGTAAAGCCCAAGACCCTGGGACAGAAGAAATATATTGATGCCATCCGGAACAACCTCATTGTGTTCGCGAACGGACCGGCGGGAACGGGCAAAACGTTCCTGGCTATGGCTATGGCGATCACGGCGTTCCAGAATAAAGAGGTGGAGAGGATCATCATGACAAGACCGGCCATTGAAGCCGGAGAGAAACTCGGGTTTCTGCCCGGAGACCTGCAGAGCAAGGTGGATCCCTATCTGCGCCCCCTGTATGACGCGCTTTACCAGATCATGGGTGCGGAGAACTTTAAGCGCAACATGGAGAACGGACTGATCGAAGTGGCGCCGCTTGCCTACATGCGCGGAAGAACCCTGGACAACGCCTATATCATCCTGGATGAGGCGCAGAACACGACGCCCGAACAGATGAAAATGTTCCTGACAAGGTTCGGGTTCGGCTCTCACGCGATCATCACGGGAGACGCGTCGCAGAAGGATCTGGCCCCCAGCGCGAGGTCCGGACTTGACGTCGCCATGAAAGTTCTCAGGAATGTGGACGGGATCAGCTTTATCAATCTGACTGCCAAGGATGTCGTGAGACACCCTCTGGTGCAGAAAATTGTCAAGGCATACGAGGAGTATGAAAAACATGGCCGTTTTGAACACAGATATCCAAACAGAAGAAAAGTTTGATTTTTCGGCGGAGGAGACTGCGCTTTCGGTCTGCGAGGAGGTCCTTCGGCAGGAGCAGTTTCCGGAAGAAGCGGAGATCTCACTGGTCATCACCGATGAGGAGGAGATCCACAGGCTGAACCTTTCATTTCGCGGGATCGACAGGCCGACGGATGTGCTCTCTTTCCCGGCGCTCGATTACGAGAGCCCCGCGGACTTTTCCTGTATCGACGAGACCTGCTTTGATCCCGACAATGACTGCGTCTTTCTGGGGGATATCGTGATCTGCGCTCAGAAAGTGCGGGAGCAGGCCGCGGAGTACGGACACAGTGAAAAAAGAGAGTTTGCCTTCCTCGTGGCACACAGTATGCTTCACCTTTGCGGCTATGACCATATGACGCCGGAAGAGGCGGCGGTCATGGAGGAGAGACAGGAGAGGGCGCTTCGCTCCCTTGGAATCAGCAGAGAACAGTGACAGGAGGGATACTGTCGAATGGGCATAAAAGAAAGCGGTGACAGCTCCCGGGATATGGCGAAGACGGCGGCAGTCGCGGTGATCGGCGCGGGCGCGTCGGGCTGCATGGCCGCGGTCTCTGCGGCCGCCTTTCTGACGTCCTTTGCCGGCTCTGCGGGCGGAGAGACCGGTACAGGCGCGGGGAAGGATCTGTCTCAGGAGGTGCTTCTCATCGACGGAAATGACCGGGTCGGCCGAAAGATCTATGCCACCGGGAACGGCCGCTGCAACATTACAAATCTCCATATGGACAAGGGGTGCTATCATGCAGGAGGCGGTGCAGATCTGTCCGCCTTTTTTGCGCGGTTCCCGGTGGAAGACCACATGCGCTTTTGGGAGAAAAACGGCATTTTCCTCCATGACAGGCAGGGCTACGTCTATCCGCGGACCGATCAGGCTTCGACGATCGCGGAGGGATTTGAGAAAATCCTGTGTAAGCTCCGGGTGAAGTTCATTCCCGGGGAGAGAGTCACCAAAATTCGCATCGCCGAGGGAAGAGAGGGCACCGTCTATCGGATCCGCACGGAAAGGGGCACTCAATATTTTGCCCAAAAAGTGATCCTTGCAGGCGGCGGCGCGGCGGGACCGCAGTACGGATGCAGCGGGGATATGTACGGCTTTGCGAGGAAGTTCGGGCACACTGTCACAACGCCCCTTCCGGCCCTGGTCCGGCTGACCACGGAGGATCCGGCGGTCAGGGCGGCGGCAGGCGTCAGATGCAGCGCGTCGGTAACGATTACCTGTGAAGGCACCGGAATCGGAACGGAGCAGGGAGAGATCCAGATCAACGAGAAGGGGATCTCGGGAATCCCGGTCATGCAGCTCTCCGGGGGCGCCGTGAGGGCGCTGGAGGAGGGCAGAAAAGTGGAGGCAGTCCTCGACTTTGTGCCGGACCTTGAAAAAGCGGAGTGGGAAGAAGAGAAGCGAAGAAGAATGGAGGAGAGCCGGGGCTGCATGCTCAGCGAGTTCTTCCTCGGCCTTGTGAACCGGAAAGTGCTGGACATGGTCCTTCGAAGAAGAGGGCTTCAGGCGGAGAAAAAGGCCGCGAAGCTTTCGGAGAGAGAGCTTTTGGCCATTATGGAGGATCTTCGCGCGTTTCCGCTCGCGATCACGGGTGCAGGGACGTTTCGGGAGGCCCAGGTCACATCGGGCGGCGTGCCGCTCCGGGAACTGGATGAGAACCTTCAGTCGCTTCGAACTGCCGGCCTCTATATGGCCGGGGAACTTCTGGATGTGGACGGTCTCTGCGGAGGCTACAACCTCCAGTGGGCGGCGACCAGCGGATGGATCGCCGGAAGGAGCGCGGCGGAGTCCTCAGTCCGGCCGTAAACGTACGAATAACAGAGGTAGAATTCATGATCAGAATCTCCCAGCTAAAGATTCCCTGCGGTCACAGGGAAGGGGACCTGGAGAACAGGATCCGAAAGATATTAAGGATTCCGAACGGGAAGGCGCTGCAATTTGAGATCCGAAGGCATTCGGTGGACGCCAGGAAAAAGCCACAGCTGTTTGACATCTATACGGTCGATGTGGACCTGGGGGAGGACCCCAAAGCGGAAAAAAAGCGCGTCGCGAAGCTTAAGAACAAAGAGATCGCGTTGGCCGCACCCACTGTATACAGCTTTCCTGAAGCGGGATCTGAAAAAATGGCAAAGAGGCCCGTGATCATCGGCGCGGGACCGGCCGGCCTTTTCTGTGCCCTGATGCTTGCGGAGCACGGATATCATCCGCTCCTTCTCGAGAGGGGAAAGCCGGTGGAGGAGAGGGACCGCGATATCCGAAACTATTGGAAGACCGGCGCACTGGACCCCTCTTCCAACGTGCAGTTCGGGGAAGGGGGCGCCGGCACCTTTTCCGACGGAAAGCTCAATACGCAGATCAATGACAAGACGGGAAGGAGCGACGAGGTCCTTCGCATTTTTACGCAGGCGGGCGCGCCGGAGGATATCCGGTACGAATCCAAACCGCACATAGGGACGGACAAGCTTATGGAAGTGATCCCGGCGATCCGGAACAGGATCCTGGAGGCGGGGGGCGACGTGAGATTTCGCGCCACGGTCACACGGCTGGAAGTCAGAGGAGGCGCTGTGAGCGCCGTGATCCTCGAAGACGGCTCCCGCGTCGAGACGGATCTCGTCGTCCTGGCACCCGGGCACAGCGCCAGGGATACGATCGAGGCGCTGTTTGAAGACGGGATCCCCATGGAGCAGAAGGCGTTTGCCGTGGGCCTTCGGGTGAGCCACCCGCAGAGCCTCATCGACAAGGCGCAGTACGGGATCTGTGACAGAGAACAGATGAAGCGGCTGGGCCTTTCCGCGGCCAGCTATAAGCTGACGGCAAGGACCTCCTCCGGAAGGGGCGTGTACTCCTTCTGCATGTGTCCCGGCGGCTATATCGTGGATGCCTCCTCCGAGCCCGGGAGGATTGCGGTCAACGGGATGAGCGAGCACGCGCGGGGGAGCCTCAGGGCCAACAGCGCGATCGTCTGCACGATAGGTCCCGAAGAATTCGGAGGAGACCACCCTCTGCAGGGGATGTTTTTTCAAAGAGAGCTCGAAGAGAAGGCATATTCGATCGGAAAAGGCGCGGTCCCTGTCCAGAGCTTCCTCTCCCTGAAAGAAAAATTTGAAGAGCGCGTCGCGAAAGGATCCGGGGAGAACAGCATCGAAAGCGGGGAAGATCCCCGTCTTTACGGGCAGGATTTGTGCATCCGGGGAAACTGGACGGAGGCGGATCTGAGCGGCCTTCTGCCTCCTGCACTCACCGGAGACTTTCTTGAGGGAATGGAGCAGTTTGACAGGCGGATCCCGGGATTTGCGGGTCCCGAGGCCGTCACGGCAGGGGTCGAAGCGCGCACCTCTTCCCCGGTCCGGATCCCCAGAGGAGAGGACCTTCAGTCTCAGGTCAGGGGGCTGTATCCCTGCGGAGAGGGCGCCGGCTACGCAGGCGGCATTATGTCGGCGGCGATGGACGGAATCCGTGTAGCGGAGGCGATCCGCCGGCGCTTTGAAGTTCCCGATCCGGATACGGTCAGGGAGTGGAAGGAAAAAATACAGGCGGGCAGCAACTAAGTAACCGATCGGATTTGTAACAGAGAGGAGACCGGACATGAGTATTGTTGAAAATCTTTGCAGGAAAGCCAGTGAAATCAAGTACGAGGTGCAAAAGCTCAGCACGAAAGCGAAGAATGAAGCGCTCCTGACAGCTGCGGATATGCTTGTCGGGAGAAAAGAGGAGATTCTTGCGGCGAACCTCAAAGACATAGAAGCCGGAAGAGCAGGCGGCATGTCCGAGGCTCTGATCGACAGGCTGACGCTGACGGCAGAGAGGATCGCGCAGATCGCCGAAGGACTTCGCCAGGTGGCGGACCTGCCGGACCCGGTGGGGGAAGTGATGGATGAATTTACGCGCCCCAACGGAATGAAGATCCGAAAGATCCGCGTTCCCATGGGGGTGATCGGCGTCATCTACGAGTCCCGGCCCAATGTCACGGCGGATGCATTTGCCCTCTGCTTCAAGGCCGGGAGCGCAGTGATCCTGAAGGGCGGAAGCGATGCGATCCATTCCAACATAGCGATCACGGATGCGTTGCGGGATGCCCTGAGTGACTGCGGGATCTGCCCGGACGCCGTACAGCTGATCGCCACTACGGACAGGGCGGCCACCAGGGAGCTTATGACAATGCGGCAGTATGTGGACGTATTGATCCCCCGGGGAGGCGCGGGGCTCATCCGGGCGGTCGTGGAGAACAGCAAAATCCCGGTCATTGAGACGGGGACGGGAAACTGCCACATCTATGTGGATAAGGACGCGGATCTTGACATGGCCATGAAGATCCTTATAAACGCCAAGACACAGAGAATCGGCGTATGCAATGCGGCGGAATCCCTGGTGGTTCACAGGGAGGTACTGGACCGATTCCTCCCCATGCTGTCCGAGACGATGGAGGAGTACAGGGTGACCCTCAGGGCGGATGAGGAATCCCGTGCTTTTCTTCCCCGGGCGGAAGCGGCCACAGAGGAGGACTTTGGAAAAGAGTATCTCGCCCTCATGCTCTCCGTAAAGACTGTGGATTCCGTGGAAGAAGCAATTGAGCACATCAACCGGTATCACACCGGGCATTCCGACTGCATTGTCACAGAGAATCCGGAAGCTGCCGAAAAGTTCCTCCGGGAGATCGATTCCGCCTGCGTCTATGTCAATGTGTCCACGAGATTTACGGACGGCTTCGAATTCGGCTTCGGCGCGGAGATCGGCATCAGCACGCAGAAACTCCAGGCGAGGGGACCGATGGGATTAAGGGAGATCACTTCTTACAAGTACCTGATCTCCGGAGACGGACAGACGAGAGGCTGAAGGAAAGGATCGTGAGGAGGGACGCTGCGCGGCGCCCGCGTGATCGGGTAAGAAACTAAAAGGTGCCCGGAACCGCTGGGTTTTTCAAAACTCAGCGGTTCCGGGCACTTTCCCGTACTTACCTTCCTGTCGATTCGCGCCGCGCGTGGGAGCAGCTCATGAGAGCAATTTTCGGCCCCTTACTCATCCCATCCGTCGTAGAGGCGGACGATCACGCCGATCGTGCGCAGGTGCTCGTTCTCCCCGAGCGGAATGTCCTCATAATCGGAAACCGGCGGCATATCCAGTGTTTCCAAAAGCTCTGTCTGGATCCAGTTCCGGCACTCCGAGATCGCATCATTGATGCAGTCGTCCAGAGTGTCGCCCTTTGCGGTACACATCTCAAGATCCGGAAAATACGCGGTATATTTTCCGTCCTCATTTTTCTTAAAAACTGCAGGATATCTGAAAGTCATAGGGTTCCCCTCTCTTAGATTATTACTCCCTTTACTCTACTCCATAAACGCCGGATTTACAAATGCCGATTGCCTTTGTTCAGGGACAATTTGTAAAAGAGGCGGAAAGAAAGTTGCCATTTTCCGGTTAAGCTTCCGCAAAAACTATGGTACTATTAAACCACAGAGTTTTTACGGGGGTATCAGATGGGCGAGGTAATTACGGAAATTTGCAGCAACAGGATCATACAGACGGGAGCGGCAGCCTGGGTTATTTCCCAGATTCTTAAGACGATCATTCACCTGATCGTGAACCGGAAAATCGTGTTGGAGCGCCTCGTCGGTGACGGCGGTATGCCCAGCAGCCATTCGGCCACAGTGACCTCCGTCGCGGTGGCATCGGGGTTTACCGCAGGCTGGGATTCCCCGATCTTTGCGGTTGCCGTCTTTTTGGCGATCATTGTCATGCACGACGCAAGAGGCGTAAGAAGAGAGACGGGCAAGCAGGCCGTTGTGATAAACAACATGCTGGAACTGTTTGAGGAGATGGGAGCCGGAAACCTGACACCGGAGCAGACGCTCAAGGAATTTGTGGGGCACACACCGCTGCAGGTCCTGGCAGGAGGCATACTGGGCTTTATTGTGGCTCTTTCCATGAACCTTTAAAAAACGCAAGAAGGAATGCGATATGATACAGGATATCAGACCTCATAAAATGGATAATCAGTTCAGGACCGGCGCTGTTCCGAAAGAGGACAGCCCCATCCTTTTGTTTGAAGGAGATCGGACAGAGAAGATCATGGCGCATGTGTCGGACGGACACATGCGCTATCCGCTGTACAGGGAAATGCCGGAAGGGATGACATATACCTATCTCTTTTCGATCGATGAGGATTCGTACTTTCTCGCCTCCCCGGATGAAAAGGCCAAGGTGAGCGCTCCAAGCGGTCTTACACCTGTCGGGATTCGGGAACTGAGGCCCGGGTACTATCACGGCGATGAAGACCGCCATCTGATCTTTGCGGCTTATACCGCATCTCAGCTGGCGGGATGGTACAGGGACAACCGCTACTGCGGAACCTGCGC
>DLYC01000038.1:8904-12359 GCA_003447895.1 Lachnospiraceae bacterium
GTGACAGACGGTGACCGGATCCTGATGACCAAATACGCGGGAAGAGGCATCCCCTTCTATGCGCTCGTGGCCGGTTTCAATGAGATCGGAGAGACGCTGGAAGAGACTGTCAGCCGGGAGGTCATGGAGGAAGTCGGCCTGAAGGTCCGGAATATCAGGTATTACAAGTCCCAGCCATGGGGAATTGTGGACGATCTTCTGGCGGGATTTTACTGCGATGTTGAGGGCAGTACACAGATCACACTGGATACAGATGAGCTCAAGGAGGCTGTGTGGGTAAAGCGGGAGGATGTCGAGGGGCAGCCGCAGGACCTGAGCCTTACCAATGAGATGATGATCACGTTCCGGGACGGAAAGGAGCCGCTGGGCTACCGATACGCCGAGTGATCCTCTGCAGGCATCAGTAAGGCGGAAACAGAACAGACAGGGAGAGGGAAAAAGATCGTGAGAGCCATGAATCTTTATCTTCTGACCAGGGCCGGCACGGAGGACAAAAAGACATTTTCGCTTCTGGCAAGGGAACTGACGGGAGATACGCGCTACAAAGAATACAGCAGGCACGAGGCGGAGTCGCTCCGCACGCTGATCGACGCCCTCCTTCCCGAACTGGCCTCTCAAGGCGGCAGCGATTCCGAGAGGGTCGCCTTCCTGGACGGTTTCTTTTTTTCCTATACGATCGCCCACATCAGCAAAGAGTTTGACCTCCTTAAGATCTCCTCGGACGGCGAATATGTTCTCAATATCGAACTTAAGAGCGAAGAGATCGAAGAGAGCAGGATCAGCAGGCAGCTCTCCCAGAACCGCTACTATCTCTCCCATATCTCGGGGACGATCTATTCCTTCACCTATGTGATGGAATCCAATACCCTCTATCAGCTGAATGAGAAGGGGTATCTGCGGGTCTGCGGGATGCGGGATCTGGCGGAAATACTGCGGCGCCCTGTGTTTAAAGAGTATGTCCGCGAGGACCTGGACCGGTATTTCAGGGCCGCCGATTACCTGATCTCGCCCGCGGCGGTTCCGGAGAAATTCCTTCAGGGAAGCTATTTTCTGACTAACCAGCAGGCGGAATTTGAAAAGAGGATCCTGGACCGGATCGCGGAGCAAAAGGAAGAGGAGAAGGCGCTTGTAATCACGGTAAGGGGCAGTGCCGGAACCGGAAAGACCCTGCTTCTCTATGACCTGGCCATGGAACTCTCCAAAAAGAAGAGGGTCCTGATCCTTCAGAGCGGGAAACTGCAGAGAGGGCATAACACGATCAATGAAAGGCTCATGAGAGTCCTCATCAGTCAGGCGGATGATTTCCGTGATGGGGAGGAGTGGGACTACATCCTGATCGACGAGGCGATCAGGGTCCGGGATTCCGCCATGGACTCCGTCTTAAGGTACATAAAGAGAAAGAAGATCCCCTGTGTGATGGCCTATGATCCGCACTTTCCGGTGGACCCGGACGATTCGCTGTCGAAAGCGGAAGAGCGGATGGAGGATCTCAGTGACCTGACGCTCGAATTTACGGGAAATATCAGGATCAACCGGCCGGTCTATTCCTTTTTGAGAAATCTCATGAACCGGAAGGAGAAGTCGCCCGGAGCCGATTACAGCTGTATCGACGTGCTCTATGCCCCGGACAGGAAGACGGCGTCCTCGATCCTTTCTTACTACAGGGAGAAGGGCTATCAGAAGATCACGCTCCCCGGTGGCGGCGGAACCGTCGGGCGGGGCTTTAGCGAGTCGGAGATCGTAGGTCTTGAATTTGACAGCGTCGTGGTGATCCTGGACGCCAGGTTTTATTATGACGAAGACCTGAGACTTCGCGCAAGGGGAGAAAAAGCGGAAGAAGCGATCAGTCTCCTCTACGAGGGAGTATCGCGCACAAGAGAGAGATTATGTGTTCTCGTGATGGGAGAGAAGGCGCTGTTTGGCCGGATTCTCCGGATCCGGGAAAAAGAAGATTGAATGACAGTATGAGAGAAAAGCAGAAGAAGGTAAATTTTGACAGCCCGCTGTCCTTAATCCTCTATTTTCTGAAGGGCAGCAAGAGATTTTTTGTTCTGAGCATGGTCTTTGCCGCGGCAGTGTCCTTTCTGGACATGATCCTTCCGGCTCTGATCAGCTTTACGGTAGACAGTGTGATAGGTGACAAGGCGCCGGATCTTCCGGCGTCTTTACTTGCGTATCTGGAATCGGCCGGCGGCGCACGGGCGTTTAAAGAGCACCCGGCCCTGATCGCGGAAGCCGTGATCCTGGTCGCGGTCTGCGCGGCAGTGTGCCGCTATTTGTTCCGCTATCTCAATGAAGTTGCCGCGGAGCGCTTTGTCATGCGCATGAGAAACTCTCTGTACGGCAAAATTCTGCGCCTTCCCTATTCCTGGCACAGCCGGAACAGCACAGGAGACATCATACAGCGCTGCACATCGGACGTAGAGACGATCAAAGTATTCGTCTCCGAGCAGCTCACATCGCTTGTCAGGGTGGTCGTCCTGATCGTTCTCGCGATCAGCTTTATGGCCGGGATCGACAGGACGATGACTGCGGCGGCTTCTGTCTTCATCCCTGTGGTGATCGGCTACTCCCTGTTTTTCTATGCCAGGATCGGAGACGCGTTTGAAAAAGCGGATTCGGAGGAGGGGCGTCTCTCCGCCATCGCCCAGGAGAACCTCACAGGCGTAAGAGTAGTCCGCGCCCTCTGACGTCGCGGACACACCGGAAGTGATCGGGCGGTACGGGGACAGCTTTCATCCGAAGACGGAGAACTGGGAGGCGCTTAAGGGCGACATCGAGTTTCGGGATGTGACATTCAGATACCCGGACGGGGAAGAAAATGTTCTGGAGCACTTTAATCTTGTGGTGCCGCATGGCCGGAATATTGCTATCGTCGGGGAGACGGGCGCCGGAAAATCCACATTGGTCAATCTCCTGTGCCGCTTCTATGAGCCCACGGAAGGGGTGCTTTTGATCGATGGGAGAGATGCCAGGGAGAGGTCCCAGCTGTGGCTTCACAGCCACCTGGGCTATGTCCTTCAGACGCCGCATCTGTTTGCCGGCTCTGTCAGGGACAATCTCCGGTACGGAAAGCCGGAAGCAGCTGACGAAGAGATCCTGGAGGCGCTCGACATGGTTTCCGCAAGAGACATTGTGGACAGGCTCGGCGGCCTGTCGAGCGAAGTGGGAGAGGGCGGAAACCGCCTGTCCACCGGAGAAAAACAGCTCTTCTCCTTTGCAAGGGCCCTTCTGGCCGATCCGAAGATCCTTGTCCTGGACGAAGCGACAAGCTCGATCGACACGATCACAGAGAAGGCGATCCAGAATGCGATCGAACTGGTCACGAGGGACAGGACCTCGTTTGTGATCGCCCACAGGCTCTCCACGATCGTCGGCGCGGACCAGATCCTTGTGGTCAGGGACGGCAGGATCGAGGAGAGAGGGACGCACAGCTCGCTCATGAAAAAGAGAGG
>DLYC01000044.1 GCA_003447895.1 Lachnospiraceae bacterium
GCTGTTGAAGCCGTATACCCGTTCACTGTGCCGTCTTCACTGAGCGTGCAGGTGTAGGTTCCGTCCCCGTTTTCGGTCCCGGTCATATAGGCGCCGGGCACAAAAACCGCCAATGTCTCATAGGAAGCATCTGCCGGCGTCGCGCAGTAGGAAATTCCAAGCTGATAATAGACATCGTCATCCGCGTTGTATTGCCATTTCGTCATATCGATCTGCGCCAAAGAAGTGCTGACATCTGCTGTTGTCTCATTGTTTTCGGAGACGGCGGAGGCTGCGTTTGCGGAGGCTGCGTTTGCGGAGGCTGCGTCGGCGGATGCTGCGTCAGCGGAATCAGCGTCGGCAGATGATTTGTCGGCGGAATCAGCGTCGGCCGCCCCGGAAGGGGTTGTTCCATTTGTCTCAGTTCCGGCCTTGACCGTGGTATCTGTGTTCGCTTCGGTGCTCTGCGGGACTCCGCAGGCAGCCAGAGAAAGAGCGAGAACGCCCGAAAGGCACAAGGCCATCAAGTGTTTCTTTTTCATCGTTCAAATTCTCCTTCGTAATAGTTTTTTCTTTGTATTTTAATGACAGTAGCTTAATTGAACCTTAGAGGGGCGGGAGGAGGAACTCGCGATCAGAGGCAATCAGAAGTCCCCGCGCCGCAGTCGTGCCCCGGTTAGGTACTGGGGAAATTGAGTCACTTATTGTCTCCAACAACTCATTATGAGTTAAGCGTTCAGTTCCCTTATTAGGTATTGAAGAGCTGAATTCAGGATGAATTCCAAATCACTTTTGAGAGTTTAGGTATTTTGGAATAAAATATGTGAAGAGTCTCCTAGAAAACGATGGATGGATGAGTGATAATTCAGATAGTACGGATACTATTAATCCAAATCTTTCTTCTATGCCTAATAGTAGCATATTTGTAGTATTGTGTTTGGAACAATTCTTTATAGATAGGTATCAGTACCCAATTTCAGAAGCGTGCGGGAAATCGTTGGAGATTATCCATAAAAGAAATTTTCCTGTGCCAACAAATTAATGGTGCCAGGCACCATAAACTCGCAGTTTATAAAGTTTATAAAAATTTTATGGTGCCTGGCACCATAAACTCATCTTTACAGGGCGGCGCGAAGCGCGGCGTACAATGAAGGCATATAATTTGGCGCATATTATACTTTCAAATAAGGAGAAGACAAATTGAAATACGTGATCAAATATGCATGTTGTACCCACGTGGGAAAGTGGAGAAGTGAGAATCAGGACAACTTCCTGTGCGACGGAAAATATATCGGGGAGCAGGACGCGACGATGGACTGCCTGATCAGCGGCCGCACGCAGGGAGACGAGGCAAGCCTGTTTGCGGTTTTTGACGGAATGGGAGGGGAGGCGTGCGGGGAAATGGCCGCCCGGATTGCCGCACAATGCGCCGCCGAATGCGCCGCGAATCTTAAGATTGGGCAGCGTCCCGCGGGCGAGCGCCCCACGGGCGAGCGCCGCACGGGTCAGCGCCCCACGGGCGGGCATCCCGCGGACAGACGCCCCACGAGCGAGCGTCTCGCGGACGACCTCCGCCGCTGCTGCGCAGAAGCGAACGAAGCAATCTGCCGCTACGCGGACCGCAGCGGCATCGGCTCCATGGGGACCACCGCCGTCATGCTGGCCTTCGCGGACAAGGAAATAATCCTCTGTAACATCGGGGACAGCAAGGCTTTCCGCTTTGACGGAGAGACCCTGCAGCAGCTCTCGGTTGACGACTACGCGCTGTCCGCCTACGGCCGCAAGCCGCCCCTTTCGCAGAACCTGGGCATTCCCGCCGACGAGTTCGCCATCGAGCCCCACATAATGAAAGCGCCCTGCTGCGCCGGCGACATCTACCTCCTATGCTCAGACGGCCTCACGGACATGGTCTCCGCGCAGGAGATCCGCCGCATCCTGTCGGAGTCGGAGCAGGACCTGAACGCCGCCGCCGAGAAGCTGCTTCAGGAAGCCCTGGACGCCGGAGGCCGGGACAACATCACGATCCTTCTGTGCCAAGTGGAAGAGCAGCGGCACCGCCCATGGGCCAAAATATTCCCCCGACTCTTCTGAACGCCACCCGCCCGGCCAGGCACCGGCTCCCCGCCCGGCTCCCCGCCCGGCCAGGCCTCGCCCGGCTGCCCCGCGGGGCTCTCGCGCCGCGCGCCAGCGCGCGCCTCGCGCCACCCGCCCACAATCATCAAAAGGAGAACCCACAAATGCAAAACCACGATAGCCTGGATTTTACCAACAAAGCCTGGGACGCCCTCTACGACGCCGTCGACAGCCGCTTCTTTAAGGACAAGGACGCGGAAGTGATCTACGCGGCCCTTTCCAAACAGCTCAAATTCATCTCCTTCGGCGAGTACCTGAAGCGCTACATCTATCAGAAGGCCTGCCTGGAAGAGCCCTTTGAGAGCGTCCCCGTAAAGACCTACCAGGAGATCATCAAGGGGGCGTTTGCGGAGAACAATACGCCGCAATCTTTTGACCCGACGACGGCTAAGCTGAGCGCCCTGGCCAAAAAATGGCTCACCCAGCAGACTGTCCGCCGAAAGGTCGTCTTCCTCCTGGGGTTTGGACTCGCGATGAGCGCGGAGGATGTCAACGAGTTTTTGACCAAGGCGCTTCGCGAGCAGGGGATCAACGCCAAAAATCCCTTCGAAGTGATCTGCTGGTACTGCTACAAAAACGGATACGGCTATCCGAAGTTCGAGAGCCTGTGGCAGATCTACAGCGAGACGCCGCCGGGCGCGCTCGACATAAAGCTCCTGTATTCCGATCTTACGATCGGCGCGCGAAATTCCATGAACGCCATCAGCAGCGACGCGGCGCTCATCGCCTTTGTGTCGAAGCTGAAAATGGCGGACAACAAACCGCAGCTGAGCGTGACGGCGAAGCGATATTTTGACGAGTTGTATGACAAGGCGAGAGAACTCGTCGCCAAAATATACAACAACGAGGCAGAAATCGACCCCAGCGGGGCTGCGAAGAGGACCTATATCAAGGACGACATCACGGAGAGCGACCTCGAGCACATCCTCTCTTCGGCGATCCCGGTCGACCGGCACGGAAACCTGACGCCGGCCAAGGCCTCCGCGCTCAATGCGCAGTTTGCCGGGAAGCGCTTCAGCAGGCAGCATATCCACGAGATCCTGGGCGGCAGGACGGAAGTTACGCGGTTCGACCTCATCACGCTGAACTTCTTTATCTTCGCGAACACGCTCGACGCGTACCCCAACGCGAAGGCCAGATACAGCGCCTTTATCGAGTCCATGAACCGGATCCTGGAGCGGTGCTTTTTGGGGGAACTTTATGTCAGCAATCCCTATGAATGCTTCGTTTTGATGTGTATACTGTCAGAAGAGCCCCTGAGCACTTATGCGGACGTGTGGGAGCTGTCCTATCAAAATGAGTAGCGGCGCGCGGTGAGAGGCGGT
>DLYC01000255.1 GCA_003447895.1 Lachnospiraceae bacterium
GGATGAGGGTTCTCTTTGACGCAGCACAGGACAGCCGTCCGGAGGATCTCCAGATGGCTGCAGACTTACTCAGGAGGCTGAAAAAGACGAATCCAGATGGGTGATGTTTATATTTATATCGTGGATCTGCCCGACCGGGTGGATGAGATGGTGACGCCGTGCATCGACGGATACACGGTCTATTTAAATGCGCGCTTGTCCTATGCCGGACGCGTGAGGGCTTACCTCCACGCCATGCGCCATATCGAAAGAAATGATTTTGAAGGAGCTAACGTGCAGGAGATTGAAACGGAGACACATGAATGAAAAGAACAGCGATATACATGCGCGTCTCGACAGAGCGCCAGGCCACTGACGGCCAGTCTCTCGGGTTCCAGCGCGGGCTGCTCACAGAGTACGTCGAGTCACGCCCCGACCTTATTCTGGTCGGCGAATATATGGACGAGGGAGTCAGCGGCGCCAAATTTGACCAGCGCGACGAGCTCCAACGGATGCTCGCCGACGTAAAAGACGGGAAGATCGACCTGATCCTGTTCACGAAGCTCGACAGGTTCTTCCGCAGCGTCCGCCACCTGATGAACACGCTGGACACGCTTGAGCAGTGCGGGTGCGAATGGAAGGCGATCCAGGAGAACCATGACAACACGACCCCGGTTGGCAAACTGTCCATAACCATCATGGGGGCATTTGCCCAGATGGAGTCAGACATGGATTCCGTCAGGATCAAGGACGCTTTCCAGCATAAAAAGTCAAAAAAGGAATGGCTGAACGGTCATGTACCATTCGGGTACCGGCTCGTTGATAAGCATGCCGTCCCGGATCCGGACCGCGCGGAGGCCGCCCGTGATCTCTTCCGGCAGTACATCCGCCACAACAACATATCGAAGCTGACGCGTGACAATGCGCACCTGGGAGCTCCTGCGTCCACGAGAGGGATGAAGATCCTGCTCCGGAACCGCGCATACATCGGCGAGGCATACGGGATAGAAGGGTACCTTGAACCGCTGATCGACAGCGCGACGTTCGACCGGGTGCAGCTCGCGCTGTCCCGGAACGTCAAGAGCAACACGACGCGCGACTATATATTCGCGGGACTTGTGAGATGCCCGAATTGCGGTCGGAGAATGTCAGGCGCTACGTATCCGCGCAGGGAGTGGGCGAAATACGTATGCAACTATTCCCACATCGGACAGTGCGATTATAAGCACACGCATGGGGAGAAGAAGATAGAGCGCTGCCTGCTGGCTTCGTATGAGGCCGACCTGCGGAACAGGTACCTGCATCTTAAAGAGATCAGGCATGTGGACAACTCCGCGCAGATCAGCGCCCTGTACCGGAAAATAGACAGGTTAAAAGATTTGTATGTCAATGACCTGATAGATATTGAGACCTATAAAGCAGACCTTGAGCGCTACCGCGGCGAGATCAAAGCCCTCGGAAAGCCCGCGGAAGCGAACACAGAAGCCATTGAAAAGCTTCTTAAGCTGAATGTGCTGGAGATATATGAAACGCTCTCAAATGCCCAAAAACGGCGCCTTTGGTGCAGCGTCATTAAATCGATCACTCCGAGAGACGGCTCTTTTTTTGTCGAGTATCTCTAGTTATCAAACGGAACTTACCATCAGAGCGGTTCCGGTTAATAACCATAAAAAAATCACTCATTGAGTGACATTTTTGTTGACATATCACTCAATGAGTGATATTATATAACCATAAGGAACAGGAAATAAGAAAACAGCCCGGTTGCCGGGGCGTACAGTTCGGCAACAGCGACCGCTGACGGCTGAAGATCAGTGGAGCACCGCTAACGTTTTCCTATCAATTCTGTTTCCTTATAGGGAGGTTAACAATATGAAAACTCTCATGATCGCCAACACAGTAATCTGCAACAGACGCCAGGCTCTCAATCTTCTGGCCCGCCTCAATAAATACTTCGAGGACGACAAGTCCTACGCGATGGCCCTTGTAATCGATGATTACACCGAGCGCCTCGTAAATGCAGGTTTCATCACCTGGGACGACGTCCAGTAATCCCGATCACCGGGGAGGTCAAAAGCCTCCCCGCATAATAGGAAGGAGAACAAAATGTTTTACGAATGGGAATTAAGGAAAGCGAGAGAGTGGTCTACTTCGACCATTAAAGATTGCATCTGGATGGCGGTAGCAAATGGCCAGCCGATCCCTGGATGTCTGAGCGTCGAAAGCCTCAGAGAAGTTCTCCGGGAACGCGGCGAAGATGACAGAGGTTATCACAACACTTGAAAGGAGCATGTTATGGAAAAAGCCGAAATCATCAGAAGATTAGAAGAACTACAGAAGATCCTCAAAATGGACGCTCAGGAATATGCTGACATGATCAACGCAGAGCACACAGAATCGTTTAATCTAACTTTTAATGACGCCTATGCCTACAGAACAGGCGTCGTTGCAAGCAGCATCGACTACATATTAAATAATTGAAAGGAGAACAAAATGGAATTCAGGACAAGATACGCAATCAGGAACGTCCCCTATAATTATGACGCATCTGATGACGTCACGGACTTCCACATCTTCGAGGCGGATAACGAGGAGGCCATCACGGCGGAGCTGATCCGCATCGGCGCGAAGGACGACAGATACTCTGTAGAGATCTACACGGTCGACGATAACGGCGACTTCTACGACGGATCCGACTTCGACACGCCCAGCAACTTCCGGAAGCGCACTGCTGCCGCGCGCAGCGTCAAGGACATCTGCAAGATGGCCGGCATGACGCAGACGGCGATGGCCGACTACTTCAGCGTCCCGCAGAGGACCTTCGGTAACTGGTGTACGGGCTCCAGGGAGTGCCCGGAGTACACGAAGCTCATGATGCAGGAGCTCCTCGGATTATATCGTAGATAAAAAATAAGCCCCGGAAGGATACTCTCCTCCCGGGGCTTAAATATGCGAAAAACAGGTGCGCGCAGAGCTGCTCTTCTTAATTTATACGGGATAAATCTTCCTGCCGTAGCTGTCGAATACGCTGTATCCCGGATGCTTGTCGGCCATGTCCAGCGCATTCGCAAGGTATTTGTGGGCGCTGATCTGGCTCTTAGTGTTTCCCCAGCTCTTCCGAACACGGAACCACCCGGAATACGAATCCGGATACACCGGTACTCCGTGATCATCATACAGCTCATGCCCGGTTCCACACTCATCAACTTTCATGATACCGTTCTTGGGATTACGGTATGCTCCCTTCTGGGACTTGGTGTCCGCCCAGGACTTCCGCACCCGGAAGAGCCCGTCCGCAGGATCGGGCGCAGGCTTAGGCTCCGGCTTGGGCTCAGGCTTAGGCTCCGGCTTAGGTGTGGGCTCGGGAGTAGGCGTCTTGTCCGGCCTGTATACCTCTTTCCCGTTCCAGTCATAGACCGCGTAGGCACCGTTCCACTTGTCCGCTTCCGCTTTCGCGTTCGCAAGGACATTGTATGCGCCCTTCTGCGTCTTGGCATCCGCCCACGAAGTGCGTACCCTGTAAAGCTGCGCGCCAAAGGGAACCGCCCAGGAGATGGATTTCCCACTCTGCGTGAAGGTCGCCTTGCCCGCTTTGATCACGCCGTAGATGTCGGCATTCAGCTGCCATACCTTAACGCCGTGCTCTCTCATGCGCCCGCTGCCATACTGCGTAAATCCGCAGGATCCCGGCTGCCCTGCTTCGTTGTTGCACTGGATGGCAAAGATGCAGCCATGTGCCACGTAAATGCGTGCAGATGTTCCGTCGCCGTTGTTGCCGTGATGTCCGACTTCTGCGCCCTTGACGATAAGGCTGTACTCTTCGGCAAACTGGGACGCGTCCGCGTCGCCCGCCATAATGTAGTAAGACTGCTTACTGTACAGGCACAGGGAACCGTCGTTGACATACGCCCAGCCTTCGGGGTAGTCGAACTCTTTCGACCATTTCTTCGGCTGATTTCTGTACACATCGAAGGCGATCTCGCCGCACTTGATCGTGCTTTCGTTGTCAACGTAGTGGACCTTTGCCCCGGCTGCTTTTGCCTCGCGGATGAATTTATTCAGGTAGTTCTTGTCGTCCAGGACATGACCGCCGGGCTCGGAACCGTCCCCGGCGAGTTTCAGGCTCGCAGGATCCTGGCAGAAAATATCCGTGACAGTGATACGGCTGTCTTCGAGCAGGCGGAACCCGCCGCCCAGATGGTCGACGTGTGCGTGCGTGCCTACGAAGGAGACCCTGGTCAGCCCGTTGTCGACCAGGTACTGTACCAGGCGCTTTGCCGGCTCGCTGTCTTTCATGTATGCGTCGATGACGATCGCATGGCCGTTCTGGTCGTGCCATACACACCCGGCACCCCGGCGGTCATCCGGGGAAGACCGGCGCGTGTATCCGGGATAGAAAATACGGATTTCCTTGTGCTTTTCAGTGGCAACAGGCGCAGCCGCCGGTTTGGTCTCCGCTTTTTCCTGTTCCTTTTTCTTGTATTCCACGTTGTATTTGGCCAGACCGTACTGCTCGACCAGGCGGCAGATTTTCTCCACGTAGTCAGGAGCCGTAGCATAGCCGCCCGCCTTAATGATGGTAGCCGCCTTCTTGTAGTCTGTCTCCCCCACCAGTCCCGGATAGCGAAGGGCGCTGCCGTTCTTTGCGCCCGCCAGGTACGCACTGTGGTCGCCTACGCTCTCAGCGTAAGAGTTGTAAACGCGGAAATCTGCCTTCACGGTCGCCGCGCCAGTGCTGTACACCTCTTTGGTATCCTTCGTGCATACCCTTTTGCCGTCCCATGTGGAACCGGGCCAGGTATTCCCGGACAGGTTCTTTTTCATGCCGAAGAGGTTGTTCGCGTTCTTAGCAAGGTCGCTGCGTCCCCAGCCGCTTTCGAGGATCGCCTGTGCGATGGTGACGGCTGCGCAGATGCCGCGCGCCTTCATGTCCGCCTGCGCAAGCGGCGCAATCTCGTCAATAAAGGCCTCTGTATAGGGCTTTTCCCTGTTCGTCTCCACGGGCTTTTTTACGCCGTTCTTGTAGTCCGCTTCCAGGGCGGCTCTCGTCTTCGGTCCGTATACTCCGTCGATCGTCAGTCCCTTTATGCGCTGGAAGGTTCGCACAGCGGAGTCCGTGTCCAGGCCGAAGGAACCGTCCGCGCCACATCCGCCGCAGTCATAGCCGCAGGCAATGAGCATTTTCTGCATCTTTTCCACATCGTCGCCCTGATCGCCACGACTCAGGGAGACTGTGACAGAGATACCGGTCAGCCTCGCCTTAAATTTCTTCCATTCCGCATCGCCTCCGACTGCGCCCCAGCCTGGCACCCTCGGACAGCTCTTGCCGGTCACGTCATAATGCCTGCACACCCGGTCTGCCGGTACATTGAACTTCTGCATCAGGTATTTGGTCAGCTCTACCGCCGCCGTAACTGCTGCCGCCGTAAACTCCCAGCTGCTGCCATTGTTATGCGTGCAAATCTCGATACCGATGGAATTGCGGTTCGTGCACTTGCTGTGCAGAGGGTGATGACTGGATTCGATGGATCCTCCGCAGTGCCAGGCATAATACTTGGCAGGATCACAATACTCTCTTATCTCCCCCGAGCGGTCCACGAAGTAGTGCGCGCTGGCGCCCCTGTTCCCGCCGTTAAAATACTGCACATTGTTTGCCGCCGTTCCCTCGGATCCTGTGTAGTGGATAACGATGTACTTGACGCCTTCCGTTCGAGTACCGCAGTTTCTGCCCGGTGTGAAATTGCCGTTTTTAATAATGCTGATACCCATTTGTATCCTCCTTATAAAAAAAGAGGCCCGAAGGCCTCTCTACTTTTGTCGTTATCTCTCTGCATTTATCATTATTCGTTTTCGGCTGTAGCTCCGATCTCTTTCGCCGCGTTCATCTGCTTGACCGCCGCCTCGATCATGACGTCGATTTCCTCATCAGACAAATCGATGTTCTTCTGTTCGAGAATCCGCTTAATAAATTTAGTAACGATCGCCTTGCGCTCTGATCCAGGCATCGCCTGGTGGCACTGCTCCGCGGCAAGGACTGCCTGCATGGTCCAGTCGATCAGCGCCTGCATGACCGAATTCTCGGTCTTCGCGCGGATAAAAGGTATCGCGTATCTCGTTATCAAAAATGTCGCGATCATGATAGTAAGCTTTAATATTTCCAGGATAATATCTCTCATTGTTTCCTCACTTTCCGTCGTTTTCCAGGTCTTCAATTCTGTGGTTGATGACTTTGATCTGCTCCTCGACCACCGGCATTCGGCGCGCAAAATTATTGTGTTCCCTGACCTCGCGGGTCAGTTCGTCAATCTTCGTGTCCGTCACCGCCTGCGTGACCTTCAGTGTCTCATTCGTTTTCTGATTCGCTCCCCAGACCGTGATGATTGTCCCGATCAAAGACAGAATCCCGGTCACGGCAGCCGCTATTACCGCTTCTAACACATTGGCGCCCTCCATAGGATCACATGAAAAGAGCGCCCCGGAGAGCGCCCTGGTTAAAAGTTAAAAAGTAAAATTTGAGTTTTTGGGAACTGAGTAAAATGGTGCTTTAA
>DLYC01000266.1:0-3941 GCA_003447895.1 Lachnospiraceae bacterium
GCGCGGAAGAGAGAGGAATCAAGGTGATCATTGCGGGGGCCGGAATGGCCGCGCATCTTCCCGGCATGTGCGCCGCGCTGTTTCCTATGCCTGTCATCGGCATACCGATGCACACCACATCCCTCGGCGGAAGAGACTCTCTGTATTCCATCGTCCAGATGCCCTCAGGCATTCCGGTTGCCACAGTGGCGATCGGCGGCGGCAAAAACGCCGGAATCCTGGCGGCCAAGATCCTGGCCGTATCCGACAGCGAGCTCCTCGGGCGCCTGAAGGAATACAGCGCCGGTATGGCCGGTGATGTGGAAAAGAAGGACGCGCGTCTGCAGGAAACCGGTTACAAGAATTACTGAATCAGAGAGGACAGTTCCCGGAGTCACAGACCGGATCGGCACCTGAATAAAAAGCAAGTATAAAGAGACGGAGGAAAATACAGTATATGGGTTTGGATTATAAAAGTTCCGGCGTGGATATCGAGGCCGGTTACCGCAGTGTTGAACTGATGAAACAGTATGTGAAGCGGACCATGCGGCCTGAAGTAATGGGCGGTCTCGGGGGCTTCTCGGGCGCTTTCTCCCTCGCGAAGATCAAGGAGATGGAAAAGCCGGTCCTTCTGTCCGGAACCGACGGAGTGGGAACAAAGCTCAAGATCGCTTTTCTGATGGATAAGCATGACACCGTGGGAATCGACTGCGTTGCCATGTGCGTCAATGATGTGGCGTGCGCGGGCGGAGAACCGCTCTACTTCCTCGACTATATTGCCTGCGGAAAGAACGTCCCCGAAAAGATCGCGGAGATCGTCTCCGGCGTCTGCGAGGGGTGCGTTCAGTCGGATGCGGCGCTGATCGGAGGAGAGACGGCTGAGATGCCGGGCTTTTATCCGGTCGACGAATATGATCTTGCCGGATTCGCCGTGGGCGTCGCCGATGAAAAAGACCTGATCACAGGCGCGGACATCAAACCGGGAGACAAGCTCGTGGGAATCGCGTCTTCGGGCGTCCACAGTAACGGCTTCTCCCTCGTGAGAAAAGTGTTTGATGTCAATGAGACCAATTTAAAGCGCTTCTATCCCGAGCTCGGAATGACCTTGGGCGACGCGCTTCTGACCCCGACAAAGATCTATGTGAAGGCGCTCCGCGCTGTGAAAGAGGCCGGGATCCGCATCAAGGGATGCAGCCATATCACAGGAGGCGGCTTCTACGAAAATATTCCGAGAATGCTCCCTGATGGCATCGTCGCCAGGGTCAGAAAGGACAGCTATCCCGTTCCCGCGATCTTCGGCCTCCTGCAGAAAACGGGCGGACTCGAAGAGAAGATGATGTACAACACCTTCAACATGGGCATCGGAATGGTACTGGCGCTTGACAAAGACGATGCGGACAAGGCCGTGGAAGCCCTGAAAGCGGCAGGCGAAGAGGCGTATGTGATCGGAGACGTCGCAGAAGGGGCTGAGAAGGGAGTGGAATTATGCTGAGAGTTGCCGTATGCGTATCCGGCGGCGGAACGAATCTCCAGGCGATCATAGACGCGGTAAAGGGCGGCACGATTAAGGGCGCAGAGCTGGTGAGGGTGATCAGCAACAATCCCCGCGCCTACGCGCTTGAAAGAGCGGCGCAGGCAGGCATCGAAGGGATCTGCGTATCCCCGAAGACGTTTGAGAGCCGCGCTCTCTTTAACGAGGCGCTCTTGGAAGCGCTGAACGAGGCATCGCCGGACCTGATCGTTCTGGCAGGCTTTATGGTCGCGGTCCCTGAATGCGTGATCAGCGCTTACCGGGGAAAGATCATCAATATTCACCCTGCCCTGATTCCCTCCTTCTGCGGAAAGGGATACTACGGACTTCATGTCCACGAGAAAGTTCTTGAAAGAGGCGTCAAGGTGACGGGCGCAACGGTCCACTTTGTCGACGAGGACCTCGACCACGGCCCGATTCTTCTTCAGAAAGCCGTGGAGGTCCGCGAGGGTGACACACCTCAGATACTGCAGAGACGCGTGATGGAGGAGGCAGAGTGGAAACTGCTGCCGGAGGCGATCTCCCTGATCGCTCAGGGAAGAGTTACGATTGACGGAAACGGAATCACCCATATCAGGGAATCATAAGAGGGAGGATTGTCCATGAAAGTATTACTCGTAGGCGGCGGCGGAAGAGAACATGCGATCGCGGAGGCGCTCAGAAGAAGCCCGCAGGTTGAGAAGCTCTACTGCGCGCCCGGAAATGCCGGCATTGCCGGAATCGCGGAGTGCGTCCCGATCGGGACCATGGATTTTGCCGCGCTGACAGCGTTTGCCAAAGAAAAAGAGATCGATCTGACAGTCTGCAGCATGGACGATCCGCTCTGTGCCGGGATTGTCGACGCGTTTGAAGCGGAAGGGCTCAGGATCTTCGGGACGCCCGCGAACGCGGCGATCATCGAGGGAAGCAAGGCCTTTTCCAAAGATCTGATGAAGAAATACAAGATCCCGACGGCGGCCTATGAGATCTTCGAGGACGCCGGAAAGGCGCTCGAATATCTCGAGACGGCAAAGATGCCGATCGTCCTCAAGGCGTCCGGCCTCGCGCTGGGGAAGGGCGTTCTCATCTGCAATACGCTTGAAGAAGCGAAGGCAGGTGTGAGCGATCTGATGACGGACAAAAAGTTCGGGGATGCCGGAAGTAAGATCGTCATCGAGGAGTTCATGACCGGAAGGGAAGTGTCGGTCCTTGCGTTTGCGGACGGAAAGCACTATAAGCTCATGAGCAGTTCCCAGGACCACAAGAGAGCGGGTGACGGCGACACAGGCCTCAACACGGGCGGAATGGGAACCTTCTCCCCCAGTCCCTTCTACACGGAAGAAATCGATGCTTATTGCAGGGAAAATATTTACCAGAGGACAATGGATGCCATGGCTTCAGAGGGAAGACCTTTCAGAGGCGTTCTGTATTTTGGCCTGATGCTGACGGCGGACGGGCCCAAAGTTCTCGAGTACAATACGCGCTTCGGAGATCCCGAGACCCAGGTCGTCCTGCCCAGGATGAAGACGGATATCGTGGATGTGATGGAGGCGTGCATAGACGGAACGCTCGACCGGATCGACCTGGAATTTTGTGACAACGCGGCAGTCTGCGTAGTCATCGCATCGGGCGGATATCCCGGAAGCTATGAGAAGGGGAAAGTCATCACGGGCCTTGATGCGTTTGACGGGAAAGACGGGTATTACTGCTTCCACGCGGGAACGTCCTTAAACAAGAACGGCGAGACCGTGACCAGCGGCGGGCGCGTCCTCGGCGTGACGGCGCTCGGCAAAACTCTCAAAGAGGCGAGGGAAAACGCGTACCGCGCCACGGAGCTGGTGCACTTTGACGGCATGTATATGCGCCATGACATCGGTAAAGCGATCGATTCCGTGCAGTAACTTCCGGGCAGTTACTGCCACGTATAATTTACAGTATTGAAGTCAGAGGATTGAAGTCAGATGTTTGAATCCGGACTGCTGCGCGCAGGGGATCCCGGACCGGGTCTGATTCAGAATGGAGAATAAAATGAGCAAGTGGAACAAAAGATTTGTGAAATTGCTGTCGGCTGTTGCGGCCGGTGTTCTTGTCAGTGTAAGCGCAATGGTCTATCCGATCGGCGCGTCCGCGGCAACTTCAATAGGAGATGAAGTCAGGATAAGAAATGCACCCGATACAGAGGATGACAATGTCATCGGAAGCCTCAATCAGGGGGATGAAGTGACGATCCTTGGCGTGGAGCAGTCCGGTGACGGATCCACATGGTATTATGTGCAGCTCGAAAACGGAAATACGGGCTACGTCCGCGCTGACTTTATTGAAGCGAGCGAGGAAGAACTCAGGCAGTTCAATGAGGAGGCGCAGGAAGCGGAACCGGCGGAAGAAGAGCAGGAGGCTGAGCCGCAGGAGAAGGCGGACGAGCCCGCCGAGGCCAAAGAGGAAGAAAACACTG
>DLYC01000266.1:3988-5686 GCA_003447895.1 Lachnospiraceae bacterium
GAGGAAGAAAACACTGCGGAGAAGGAACAGCCCGCGGCGGAAGAAAACAAAGAAGAAGCCGGTAATGCGGAAACCGCAAAGCCTGCGGATTACGACGCCACCAAAGACCCCAACGCTCATTTCTCGGTCAAATATGAGACGGAATCGGACGGATCCGGAAACTGGTACGTCTACAATGATGACAACGGAAGTAAGATCCGGATCAGCGACATGAACGGCGGGGAGAGCGATGCCAAGGCGGCCGGAGGACCCGGTGCCTGGAAGCCCGCGGCGATCATTTTCGGTATTCTGACAGTCTGCCTTGCGGCATTCGCGCTCTATCTCATCAAATCCATCAGGGACGGCAGAAAGAGCTCGAGAAGAAGGAACCTCGAAGTTGCCGGCTATTCCCCTTATGAGGAAGAGGACGATGAGGACGGCGATGACGATGATTACTACTTCGACGACGATGATGAGGCGCCGGAGGAAGAAGTCCGGGACACAACGGTCGAGCTGAAGGAGCCTGAAGACGCGGAGCCCACAGCTGTGGATCTTAGTCAGGAGAAGGAAGAGGAAGTCGTCCCCCCGGAAGCGTCCGAGACAGAGAAAGAGGATCTTCCGGACGAGGAAGAGCCCGCAGTAAAGAGCGAGGATCCTGACAGCGCGAAAAAGAACGCGAAGCCGGAACCGGCTAAGGATAAGGCTCCGCTCCCGGCTGTCGGGGAGGTGCTCCCGTCTTCTGAGGAAGCGCCCGCGGCTCCCGAGAAGGTATCCCCTTCTGAACAGCAGGGCGCGCCGGCTGAAAAGACGATTCCTGTCAGCGGACCGGACCGGGAAGAAACGGGATCGGAGGATGACGAGAGCGATGCCGACTATAGAGAAGAGGACGGCGAATTCGACGACGAAGAGCCTTCGGACGTTCAGCCTGTACAGGCAGAGCCTGACGACGAAGATTACGTCGATGATGACGACGAATACGATGACGAAGAGTATTACGAAGAGGACGACGAATTCGAGGACGAGGAAGATTCGGAGGAGCCCGTCAGAAGAAGAGGCGGTTCCGGGAGAGACAAAGGGAGCTTTTTCGGATTTTTGAGAAAGATCTTCGGCTCTGAATCGAGGGAAGACGCGGACGATGACGCCGATTCCGATGAGGAGGAAGAAGAGGAAGAAAGGGGCTATACCCGCGAATTTGACGAGTACAAAGAGTATCCGGAGGACATCGAATATCTTCCCAGGGAGGAGGACGATTACGAGGAGGACGACGATTTCGATAACAGAGAGCCTTCTTATGATCAGAAACCCGACAGCGGACAGGGAAGACTGTCCATGCAGCGTGTCATGAAAAATGTCAGGTACAGGGAAGAAGAGAATGATTTTTCCGGCAGAGAATATGACGACGATGATCCGGAGGACTTTACAGATCCCCTTCTTGATGACGACGATGATATGTCCTACTCTTTCATTGAGAGCTCAAGGAAAAAGTAAGTCCGAAGCGGGTTTCGCCCTTACTGCGATGTAACAGCTGAACTTGACAGATAAATCCACCTGTTATACCATAAATATAACAGGTGGATTTTGGCTTTTCTTACCGGAAAAGGAAGGTGATACTATGCTGATTGAGATCGATTTCAGCAGTGACGAAGCTATTTATCAGCAGCTGTGCAACCAGATCATACTCGGGATCGCCACTTCGCGTCTCACGGACGGGGAAGTTCT
>DLYC01000266.1:5744-32809 GCA_003447895.1 Lachnospiraceae bacterium
CCTTCTGTGCGGCAGATGGCGGATGAGATCGGAATAAACATGCACACTGTCAATAAAGCGTATACGGTCCTTCGCCAGGAGGGCTACGTGAAGGTCGACAGAAGAAGGGGCGCATTTGTGTCTGTGGATGAGACAAACCGCGAACGCGCGCTCAGGCAGATCGAAAAGGATATGAGAGTTCTTCTTGCGGAGGCCAGCTGCCGCGGACTTAAGAAGAAGGACATGCTCATGCTTGTTGACAGAATCTACGATGAGTACGACGGAAGTCTTAAGGACTGACGGCTCGCGTGTCTCAGCGCACAGCGCTTCGACATAGAGGTAAAAATGAGAGAAAATTATACCAAAAACGCACAGGAAGCAATACGGCTTGCCAAGAATGCTTCAAAGAACAGCAACCAGAATTATACCGGCTCGGAACATCTGCTCATAGGCCTTGTCACCGAGCCGGACGGCGTGGCGTCCAAAGTGCTGAAGGCTAACAACTGCACTTTGTCAAGAATCGGCGGCATGATCGCGGAACTGAAGATCCAATCCGCCAATCTGGCGCTTCTTGATCACGAAGGCTTTTCTCCCAGGTGCCAGAAGATCATGCGGATCGCCGCTTCACACGCGGCAAAACTCCATTCGGAGCAGGTCGGCACGGAGCATCTTCTCATGGCGATCATCACGGAGCGGGAAAATATAGCGCTCAAGCTGATCGAAGCCCTGGGGATCAATAAAGGAAAGCTCTACGATGATGTCCTCTCCGCGATCGGAGAGGATCCTGCCGCGCACAAGGAGGACCTGCCGGATCAGGGCGGTTCAGAGAGTGAGCAGGGGACACTTGCAAGATACAGCAGGGACCTGACCGCACTGGCTTCTCTGGGGAAACTCGATCCGGTCATAGGACGGGAGGAAGAGATCAGCAGAGTGATCCGGATCCTGAGCAGAAGGACCAAGAACAATCCGTGCCTTGTGGGAGAACCCGGAGTCGGGAAGACGGCCATTGTGGAAGGGCTCGCCCAGAGGATCGTGAACGGCGCGGTCCCGCAGTCTGTAAAGAACAAAAGGCTTCTGACTCTGGATCTGTCCGGCATGGTGGCGGGATCCAAGTACAGAGGCGAATTCGAGGAAAGGATCAAGAAGATCATCGCGGAGGTCATCGCGGACGGAAATATCATCCTCTTTGTGGATGAAATGCACACGCTGATCGGCGCAGGCGGCGCGGAAGGCGCGATCGATGCATCCAACATCTTAAAGCCCTCCCTGGCCAGGGGAGAGATCCGCATGATCGGCGCGACAACGCTCAATGAGTACCACAAGTACGTTGAAAAGGACGCCGCCCTTGAGCGCAGGTTTCAGCCCGTCCAGGTCGAGGAGCCGACCGCCGAACAGGCGGAAGAGATCCTGAAAGGGGTCCTGAGCGCTTATGAAAAGCACCACAATGTGAAGGTCACCGACGAGGCGGTCCATGCGGCTGTCACGATGTCTGAGCGGTATATCAACGACCGGAATCTTCCGGATAAAGCGATCGATGTGATCGATGAAGCCTGTGCCGCGGTGCGCCTTCGGAATATGGAAAATCAGGAGGACACGGTCCAGAAGATCGAAGAGGAGATTACCCGCTGCGACCGGATGCTGGCAGAGGCAGTCAGAGAAAAGCGCATGGAAGACGCCAGGCAGATCAAGGCGCATATGGATGAGCTCCGGAACAAGTCGGAGTCCGTCAAAAAGCGGCAGGAGCGCCGCTCCGCTGCCAAAATCCCGCAGGTCGGGGAAGAGGATGTCGCGTCCGTGATCTCGATGTGGTCCAAGGTGCCGGTAAAGAGACTGACGGAGAAGGAGAGTACAAGGCTCCTGAGCCTTGAGGAGGAGCTTCACAAGAGAGTGATCGGACAGGAGGACGCCGTCCATGCAGTCGCGAAGGCGGTACGCAGAGGACGGGTAGGCCTTCAGGATCCCAACAGGCCCATCGGCTCCTTCCTGTTCCTGGGACCTACCGGCGTCGGAAAGACCGAACTGTCCAAGGCGCTGGCGGAAGTCATGTTCGGATCGGACCAGGATATGATCCGCGTGGATATGTCCGAGTACATGGAGCAGTATTCCGTCTCCAAGATCATCGGCTCAGCCCCCGGCTATGTGGGCTATGAGGAGGGCGGACAGCTCTCCGAGAAGGTGAGAAGGCACCCCTACAGCGTGATCCTTTTCGATGAGATCGAGAAGGCCCACAGAGATGTGTTCAATGTCCTTTTACAGATTCTGGATGAGGGACATATCACGGATTCGAAGGGACGAAAAGTAAACTTCAAGAACACCGTCATCATCATGACTTCCAATATCGGGGCACAGAGGATCATTGAGCCCAAGACGCTCGGCTTTTCGGACAAGCCGACCGCGGAACAGTCCTATGAAAAAATGCGGAGCGGCGTCATGGAAGAGATCCGGAAAATGTTCCGCCCTGAGTTTATCAACAGGATCGATGAGATCCTGGTATTCCGTTCGCTCAGTGACGACGAGATGCAGAGGATCTGTTCGCTTCTCTGCGAGGATCTGATCCGCAGAGCGGACCGGCAGCTCGGAATTCAGCTGAAGGTGACACCGGCACTCAGAAAGCACATAGTGAAGGAATACTCCGATCCCAAAATGGGGGCCCGCCCGCTCAAGAGAGCGATCCAGAAAGTGATCGAAGATGAGCTCGCGGAGAAGCTTCTTTCCGAAGAGATCCTGCCGGGGCAGATCGTGACAGCGGGATTCAGGGGAGGTGTGGTGACTTTCGATGGCAGGTTCTAAGAAAAAGACCGTTTTCTTTTGCCAGGAATGCGGATACGAATCGGCAAAGTGGACCGGACAGTGCCCTTCGTGCAGGGCCTGGAATACGATGGTCGAGGAGCCGGTCAGGATCACATCGCCCTCTCTGTCCAAAAGGGCAGGAAAAGGCGGCGCGGGCGGCTTTTCTCTGGGCGCGGGAAATACAAATGCCCGTCCGGTCGCATTGTCTTTTGTGAAGGATACGGAAGAAGTCCGTTTTTCCACAGGGCTCGGGGAACTGGACCGGGTCCTTGGGGGAGGCGCCGTAGCCGGGTCCCTGGTCCTTGTCGGCGGTGATCCCGGAATCGGAAAATCCACGATCCTCCTGCAGGCCGCGCGCAGCATGGCGGAGCGAGGCATCTCAGCTCTGTATATTTCCGGGGAGGAATCCCTGAGACAGATCAAGATGAGGGCTTTGCGGATCGGAAACGCGCCGGATTCTCTGAAATTTATGTGTGAGACAAACCTGGATACCATTTCGGATGTACTCATGCGGGAGAAACCGCAGGTCGTCGTGATCGATTCGATCCAGACTATGTACAGCGATGAAGTCGGCTCGGCGCCGGGAAGCGTCTCACAGGTCAGAGAGACGACTGCGGTTCTCTTGCGACTTGCCAAGGAGATGGGGATCACGTTCTTCCTTGTCGGCCATGTCACAAAGGAGGGAACGGTCGCAGGCCCGAGAGTCCTCGAGCACATGGTGGACACGGTGCTCTACTTTGAGGGGGACCGATATGCCGCCTACAGGATGATCAGGGGCGTGAAGAACCGGTTCGGTTCGACCAATGAGATCGGGATCTTCGAGATGAGAAAGGAAGGCCTCGTCGAGGTATTGAATCCGTCGGAATATATGCTGAGCGGACGCCCTCTGGGGGCGAGCGGGTCGGTCGTTACGTGCTCCATGGAGGGAACACGGCCGATGCTGACTGAGGTGCAGGCACTCGTTGTGAGGACCAATTTCGGCTATCCCAGAAGGCAGTCCACCGGGACGGACGCAAACCGCGTGAGCGTTCTGATGGCGGTCATAGAAAAGAGGCTGAACCTGCCGCTCTCCCAGTACGACGCCTATATCAACCTGGCCGGAGGAATCAGGCAGACAGAGCCTGCCCTGGATCTGGGGATCGTGCTCGCGATTCTTTCGAGCCTTCAAAATATTGCGGTGCCGGACGATCTTGTCGTGTTCGGGGAGGTAGGCCTCTCCGGGGAAGTCAGGTCTGTCTCCATGGCGGAAAACAGGGTCAGAGAAGCCGCAAAGCTTGGTTTTCATACCTGCCTTCTTCCGCGGACGTGCACGGAAGGAATCAGGAGACCGGAAGGAATGAAGCTGATCCCCATCAGCGGGATCGGACAGTTGAGAGATTTTTTGGCTGACTGTTGAAAAGACCAGCAAGGAGCAGAATATGAGAAAGATTGACGAGACCGCCTATATTGCGGAGGGAGCAAGGATCATCAAGGACGTTGTTCTTGAGAAAAACAGCAGTGTGTGGTTCAATGCGGTTCTTCGCGGGGACGAAGAGCAGATCATCATCGGAGAGGGGTCCAACGTCCAGGATAACTGCGTCATCCATGTCGGCCCCGGGTGCCCGACCATTCTGGGCAAAGGCGTGACAGTTGGACATCTTGCCCTCCTGCACGGCTGCCGGATCGGAGACAATACCCTGATCGGAATGAATTCCACGGTCATGAACGGCGCGGTGATCGGGAAGAACTGCGTGATCGGGGCGGGATCCCTGATCACGAAGGGAACGGTCATTCCCGACAACAGCCTGGCTTTTGGCCGGCCTGCCAAAATCGTGAGGACCGTGACGGAACAGGAGATCGAATCAAACAGATACGACGCTGATTTTTATATAAGAGAAGCGGCCGGGTATAAGAAAGAGGGGGAGTAACTGCTCTTATATAGGCTAAAGCTATACTTTTTTTGAGATTCGGCATATAGAATCGATTGGAGTTTGAATTCATTTTCCTTTATGATTTAAGTACAGGAAAAACGTCATTTGAACGGACATATTGTCTATATTTAACAAAAGGAGGGTAATTCAATGGCATTAGTTTATACTGACGAGCAGAAAGAATTGATCGCAATGGTCAAGGATATGGCTGAGAAGGAAGTCAAGCCTCATGTAGCAGAGTGCGACCGTACAGGTAACTGCCCCATCGAGCTCTTCGAGCCTGCCCTTGAAATGGGTCTTCACCTCGCAGAGATTCCCGAGGAGTACGGCGGAATGGGCCTTAGCTTCGAGACCACAGCTATGATGTATGAAGAGCTTGCGAAAGTAGACGCAGGCTATGCCGATACTCTTGTTACTACATTTGTTGCTTTCCGTAATGTTATGCTGGCCGGCACACCCGAGCAGATCCAGTATTTCGCGGATATCGTTCAGGAAGGCAAGTTCGCATGCTTCGCGATCACAGAGCCCAATGCAGGTTCCGACGCAGGCGCCCTGAAGGCTACGGCTGTAAAGGACGGCGATGACTATATCCTCAACGGAACAAAGACATTTGCTACGAACGGAGAGTGCGCTTCCCTTTACATCAGCTTCTTCCGCACAGAAGAAGGCATCACCGCTTTCATGATCGACCGCGACACACCCGGTTTCTCTGTCGGCGCACACGAGGACAAGATGGGCTTCCGTCTCTCCAACACCACAGAGCTTATCTTTGACAATGTCCGCGTTCCTGAGAGCCGCGTGATCGGCAAGAAGGGCAAGGGCCTGAACGTTGCTCTCGGCTGCCTGAATATCTCCCGCGCATTCGTCGCTACTCTGGCTGTCGGTATCATGCAGAGAGCACTTGACGAGGCAGTTGCTTATGCAAAGGTTCGTAAGCAGTTCGGAAAGCCCATCATCAAGTTCCAGATGGTCCAGGGACTTCTGGCGGATATGGCTATTAAGACAGAGGCAGCAAGATGCCTTGTCAACAATACAATGAGAATGATCGACGCAGGCATGGACGTCCGCAAAGAGGGCGCGATCACAAAGTGCTTCGTCACAGATGTCGCACAGGAAGTTACTTCCAATGCAGTCCAGGTTCTGGGCGGATACGGCTACAGCAGAGAGTACCCTGTAGAGAAGCTTATGCGTGATGTCAAGATCTTCCAGATCTTCGAGGGAACAAACCAGATCCAGAGACAGACAGTTGCGAAGTGCCTTGAGAGAGAGTATCCCGATCTCATCTGATCAATTTTGAAAACCATTAATTACTGCTGATTTTTTCTGCCGCCGGGCGACTATGTTCGGCGGCAGAAATGTCGTATTGTATTTTAACTATTTAAGACTAACTTTTATTAAGCTGTCAGAAAGAGGCTGTTATGAGAGTAGCTGGAATGAAGATCAATCCGGAACTTGAAAAACTATACAAGGAGCGGGGAGACTGGACGGATGACACGCTCCTGACAAGATTTGAGAAATCTGTGGAAAAATTCGGCGACAGGGAGTTTGTTGTTGACGATCTCGGAAGACGGTATACCTATAAAGAGATGGATGTTTACTCCGACAAAGTCGCGGCAGTTCTCTATGAGTACGGAGTCCGCGAGGGGAGCATGGTCACTTATCAGATCACGCCCCGGAGCGAGTTTGTCGCCGTCATGCTTGCCTGTTTCAAGCTGGGAGCGGTCTCGATTCCTCTCGGTATGTTCTTTGAAAATGAAGGACTCCGTGATATTACCGCGTTTCTGGGCAGCAATCTCCATATCAGCGTAGCCAAATACAGAGGCCGGGACAGGGGCGGAATGATCGAGGAGTCACTCGAAGGTGTCCTTTCCCGAAAGAGGATCATCCTGATCGGAGAGAGCCGCACCGCGCCGGAGCTTGTCTGCCTCGAAGAACTTCTGATGCAGGGCCTCCCGGTACCTCCCAGATATAAGGGAACGGGAACGGATCTGTCGACCATCCTTTGTACATCCGGAACGACCAGCATGAGCAAGGGCGTTATGCTGACCAATGATAATATCATCTTCTCGGAGGACGGATTCAACAAGGAACTGGGCCTTACGGAAGAGGACATTATGTTTATGCCTGCGCCGCTCAATCATGCGACGGGGTATCATCACGGGATCATTTCACCGATGCTCCGCGGGGGAAAAGTGGTCCTCCAGGAGAGGTTCTGCTGCGTGGACGCAATCCACATGATGAACCGGGAGAAGGTCACTTACTCCATGGGCGCGACACCGTTTATTTACGACCTTGTGGCACAGCTCGATGTTTCCGGGGAGAAGCTCCCTTACCTGAGATTCTATATCTGCGGAGGAGCGCCGGTGCCGGAGTTTCTTGTCAACAAGGCATTTAACAACCATCAGATCCTGGTCTGCGAGTGCTATGGCTCCACAGAGAGCGTACCGCACCTTTATGTCCGCCCTTCGGAGGCGCTGGATGTGCACGGACGCTGGTCCGGAAGAGCGATGGGCGGCATTGAAGTCCGTATTGTGGACAGCAATCACAATGAAGTCCCCAGGGGAACTGTAGGCGAGGAGGCTTCCCGCGGGCCCAGTGTATTCGTCGGCTATTACAAAAATGAAGAGGCGACAGAAAAGGCCCTCGACGATGACGGCTGGTGCTACAGCGGCGATCTGTGTGTGATGGATGAAAATGACAATGTCAAGGTTGTCGGAAGGATCAAGGATGTCATCATAAGAGGCGGCGAGAATTTAAATGCCAATGAGATCGACTCATACCTCGAGGGCTGCCCCGGGATCAAGGACCACACGATCGTCGGACGCCCGGAGGAGAGACTCGGTGAGAGAATCTGTGCCTTTATTGTATGTGAGCCCGGACACCAGCCCACGAAAGAGGATATCCTCGAGTACCTGAAGGCAAAGAGAGTACCCAAGAGACTCTGGCCCGAATATGTCGAGTATATCGACCGGATCCCGAGAACGGACAGCGGGAAAGTACAGAAATTCAAGCTGGATAAGGTTCTCCGTGAGAGAATGGGACTTTCCGACTCCTATCGGACGATCACCGCGGGAGACGCGCAAAAACACGGATTCAACGTATAAGGAAAAGTCCGGCGAAAGAGCCCGGAGGGCTTTTCAAAGTGACAAATAAAAGCGGGAGAGAGTATGAGTATACAGCAGACAGTGAGCCCGACCCGTTACATCGGAAGGGGAAAACCGAGAAGAACAAGGAAAGATATCGACATCTGCCACTGCAGTGAGTGCGGCGGATATCTCACCGGCTGGATCGAGCCGTCTTCGGCTCCTTTCTGCTGCGGCAAAGAGATGGAACGCGTGGAGCCGGTTCTCAATGAGTCGCTTGATGAGAAAAACCGGATTGATTACAAGATCAGGGGAAGCCTCAACAATAACTGTATTGTTGTCACATGGGGGAGGATCAAGCCCAAATGGCTTCTTCTGGAGTCTTTCAGAGGATCCCAGTTTTTCTATGTCGAGAATTCTTTTAAAGAAGTGTTCGCGCTGGCGGGCTCCGATGCTTATGCATACTGCGACAAGGAACCCTGCGCGGAGTGTTCTTTCCGATGCAAGAGAGGATTCGCAATCTATGCGGAGCTTCCCGGCATAGGGATCGTCAAACAGGAAGTGGACAGGATCTCAACTGATAAAGGATAAAGGTAAAGGATATCCGGATGAAAAGCGCCGGCTCCGCAGGACTTTGGGGTAAAACTGTTTACCGAAAAGTTTCTGCGGAGCCGGCGCTGACCGTTTAAATGTCCGGTTTATATTCGGATTCTATGAATTTGATAAAACTGTCCACCACATGTGCTCTCTGTATTTTTTTGTTGTATACCATGTAGACGAGATGATAATTGTTGGGAATATCTTCCAATTCGATCAAATGCACATGGGAGTCGTTGGTCACAAACGGTGCATTCAGCAACAGGGCCGGGCGGCCGGTAGATTTCAAGACGCCGACCAGGGCTTCCTCGGAACTGTAATTATAATCTATGGTGATATCTCTGTCCTTTAACAGGTTCCTGACCTCTCTGCCGACCGGCATATCCAGGCGGTAGCTGAATATGTCATATTCTTCCAGTTCCCGGATGGATACCTTTTTTCTGCTGCTAAGAGGATGGTCCCGGGTGCAGGCGATGCAGAAATACTGCTTCAGGACCGGAACAAATTTGAGGTCCGGAAATCCCTCGTCGTAGCTGCAAAAGCCGATTTCCCATTTTCCGCTCTGAATACTTTCCAAAATCTCGTGTGTCTGTCTGTTGTGTTCCACAACCGTGACTTTTTCTCCCGCCTGGTTCCGGAACTTTTTCATGGCATTGGGAAGAAATTCACTCAAGAGCGCGTTGATCGATCCAAGTTCGATCTTTCCCATGAGCTTGTTGGCCCGCTCCTGCATGATATCCTTACCCTTGTCAAGTTCACGAAGGGCGTTGGAGACATAAATATAAAACTCTTTGCCGTTATCGGTGAGGATGATGTTCCGCCCTTTTTTCTTAAACAGGTCCACGCCCAGCTCTTCTTCGAGAGAATGGATCGCGCCGCTCAGGCTGGGCTGTGTGATGTTCAGTTCCAGCGCTGCCTGTGTATAATGCTGCAGTTCGGCGAGTCTTTTGAAATAATAAAGCTGAGAAAGATTCATGTTCTGTACCATCCGCTGTGTAAATTTGAATACTTTACTTAAAAGAATACATCGTCCGTTCCTATAAGTCAAACGCAGATTTATTTGAAAACGCCGATGTATTCCGCAAGCCTGAAAAAACCGACGAAATTGTTAATTATTTCTGCGAATAACTGCCGTTTTTGAAACAGGCCTTCTTTTTGTTGTAAATAATGAACAAAACAATCGGCAGGATCAGCAATTAATTGTCTAATTATAGCTATTACCTATTGTTTCAGCATATATTTGATTAAACTTACGATTGGACGCAAATGCTTAAATTCAATAAAATATTAACAGACGAAGGGGTTAACCCTTGTCGAGCTTGTGTTTTAATACATCTAACCTAACCCATAAAAGGAGGACACTATTATGAAATTGACTGAACAGCAGTTCAAGGATTATCTGCTTCAGATTCGTGAACTTGCAGAAGGCACGTTCGACGAGATGCAGAAGGAAATCGAAGTTACCAACACATTCCCTCCGGAGTTCTATGAGACTGCAATCAAGAACGATCTGTATCGTTTCGCTCTTCCCGAGAAGTACGGCGGATTCGGCCTCTCCGAGAAGCAGATCCTGATGGTTCAGGAAGAGTTCTCCCGTGGACCGGGCGGAATGCGTATGCACCTTCATCATGCAGCAGACCTTGACTGGAGAATTCTGGACGACTTCGGAAGCGAAGAGCTCAAGGCTCAGTACATGGACAAGTTCCAGGACAAGACCATCTATGTTAACTTCGCTCTGACAGAGAGAACCGGCGGCACTGGCGCTGACCTTCACACTCTGGCAATCAAGGATCCCGAGGATCCCGATTACTACATCATCAACGGTGAGAAGACCCTCATCTCCCACACAGACTGCTCTGACTTCACATACCTCATCGTGAAGACTGATCCCACATCCGATAAGGATGAGTCCCTGTCTGCTTTCTTCGTAGACGTTAAGACTCCCGGATTCGAGATCATCCCTATGTCCCACATGATGGGCTGCCGCGGCGCAGGCCACGCAGATCTGAAGTTCACAAACATGAGAGTCCACAAGAAATACATGCTTGGTAAGGAAGGCCAGGGTCTTGAGGTTGCTATGCACTCTCTGGCAGTCTCCCGTGCACACATCGCTGTTTCCAACCTTGGTATGGCGCAGAGAATGCTCGAGATGACCATCAGAAGAGCTCACGACCGTGTGACATTCGGCAAGCCTCTTTGCAAGAGACAGAAGATCCAGCAGGATATCGCAGACATGGGCACAAAGATCAATGCTCTTCGTCTGATGATCTGGGATTTCGCTAAGGATTATGACGCAGGCGTAAACATCGATATGAAGGCTGCTATGTGCAAGCTGTTCTCCATCGACACTGTTCGTGAAGTTTCCGACTCCATGCTCGAGATCTTCGGCGGCATCGGCTACTTCGAGGACAACAACGGCGTTCGCAGACCTGACGGTTCGGATTACGGCCCGGTTGAGAGACTGTATCGTGACTGCCGCGCAATGTGGCTTGAGGAAGGCCCTCGTACTGTTCAGAGACTTACAGCATTCCGTGGTCTTGACAAGTGCGGCGGAAGAATTTCCTATCTTGACTAATTCTATTTAATAAGACAACACGTATTTGAATATTCGGACTGGCCATAGGTCGAAAGACCTATGGCTTTATCCGATTTTTTTGAGGAGAAAAGAATGAGACCATTAGAAGGCGTTAAAGTCGTGGACCTCACAACATTCCTTGCAGCTCCCACAACCTGCAGAGTGCTGGGTGAATGGGGCGCGGATGTCATCAAGGTGGAAGCACCCAAGGGCGATCCCGGACGCACGCAGGGCGCGGTTTTCGGCATGAAATATGAGGACGATGAGAATCTCGGATTCGATATGTCCAACATGAATAAGAGATTTACAACGATCAACCTTAAGAGCGAAAAGGGCAAGGAAGTCATGGATAAGCTCCTCGCTGAGGCTGACGTTTTTGTTACAAATACAAGAACCAAAGCGCTGGTCAAGCTTGGCTATGATTATGACACTCTGAAGGCAAAATATCCTAAGCTCATCTTTGCTCAGATCCTCGGATACGGCGAGAACGGTCCGGAAAAGGATACAGCCGGTTTCGACGTAACCTGCTATATGGCAAGGGGCGGCGTGTTCGGAACAACAGTTAACAAGGGAAGCGACCCTATGATCCCTACTAATGGTTTCGGCGATTTCCAGGCTTCTATGTGCCTCGCTTCCGGAATCTGTGCTGCTCTGTTCAACAGGAACCGCACAGGCATGGGCGACAAGGTTACTGTTTCCCTGCATCATGCAGCGATCTTCATGCTGAGCACAGGCGTTGTTTCCGCTCAGTACGGAAATTCCTATCCGAAGGACCGCCGCGAAGTAATCTGCCCTACCAACAATGTTTTCAGAACGGCAGATGACAAGCTGATCGCAGTATGCGCTCCTGAGTACGACAGGACTTATGATAAGATCATGCGCCTTGTCGGCCGCGAGGACCTTGTTGGCGATGAGAGATACAACAACTGCGACCGCCTCAATGAGACACACAAAAACAGCGAAGTGGTTGACATCCTCGATGCAGCGATCAGGAAGTTTACAAGAAAAGAAATTCTTGATATATTTAAGAGCAACGATATCCCTTGCGAGGGCTGCTACGAGCCTGTTGACATGTACGAAGACGAGCAGGTCTGGGCAAACCAGATCATGACCAAGCTCGACTGCCCCTCCGGAAAGCGCAACATTGCGACAGCACCTGTTAAGTTCGCATCCAATGCGGATCCCAGCTATGTTGTCACGCGCGCGCAGGGCTCCGACACGATCGAAGTCATGAAGGAACTCGGCTACACAGATGCTCAGGTAGAAGAGTATCTGGCGGAAGGAGCAGTAGTCGGAAAGACTGCTCTTCGCAAATAATGGACTGTACCCTGGTGCAGCGGCCCGCACTGCGGGCCTTGAATGTTTGAGCTCAGCTGCCGAACAGGCAGTTTGAACTGTGGCGGATCTGTGTATGTGGCTTGCGCATATCCGCCTACGATAAAAAATGTAATTTGAAAAGGGGAAAAACATGAGAGACAAAAAGTATATTTGGGCTCTGGTTTCCGTGTATCTGGCATACCTCACACACGGAATTCAGGCTATCGTTATTTCTCAGAACTCTGCTAATTTCCAGCAGCAGTGGGGCGTTGATGCCGGCGGTATCTCTGGTGTTATCGCTTGGACAGGTCTTGGTAAATTCGTATCCGTATGGATCTGCGGTGAGATTTCCGATAAGATCGGCCGTAAGATCATGATCGTCATCGGCGCGATCATGTATGTCGCTTTCTTCGGCCTTCTTCTTACAACCCACAGCCCTGCAGTTGCATCCGTTGCAGCTTTCATGGCCGGTGTTGCTACGTCATTCTTCGACGGCGCTTGCTACGCTGTAGCGCAGGAGTCCTGGACAAAGGCTCCCGGTACTGCTGTTATCCTGATCAAGGGTGTTATCTCCATTTCCGGTACGATCTATCCGCTTCTCGTGGCATCCATGTCCCAGAGCGGCAACTGGAAAGCTCTTATCATCCTTCCGATCATCATGTCTGTCGTAGTTCTCGTTGTTGCTCTGATCGCTCCTTATTCCTATGACGAAGAGCTCAAGGAACTCAAGGACAACAAGCAGGCAGATCCCAATGCCAAGCTCGTTGACGAAGATGCTGAAAAGGGTAAAGCCCGCATTAAGAGCCCTATTCCCGGCTTTGTTATCGCAGGCTGCGCTATTTACGGCTTCATCGCAATGGCTACAATGTATTCCGCACAGCAGTACCTGAAATCCTTCGGTATGGCTGTTCTGGGACAGGATGAGATGTGGGCGGCAAGTCTGAACTCCATCTACACCATCGGTTCCTTCGCAGCGGTCATTATCTGGGGCGTATTCATGGCAGCTCTCCGTTGGAGAACCCTGAAGATCCTCCTGATCGACCTTGCAGGATCTGTTGTAGCTTACGCTCTGGTCGTTCTGCTTCGTTCTCCCGTTATGGTTCAGATCGGTGCATTCGCGATCGGTTTCTTCGCAGCAGGCGGCGCTCTTCAGTGCGGTGTTGCTCTGATGCAGGAATTCCATCCCGGTGCAAAGGGCAGAAACCTTGGTATTTACTATACCTTCATGGGTGCTGCTTCCTACATCATGCCTCAGCTTGCTAAGATCTTCTACAACATGGCAGGCGGCAACGAGGCACAGGCGGTCATCAATGAGATGACAGTCAACCTTGTACTTGCAGTGATCGGTCTCCTGTTCATGATCTTCCTTGCAATGAACTATCAGAAGTGGTTCGGCGTAAGCGTATGGTCCAAGAAGGGCGCAGACGAGTAATTGCTAAGTCAATCTTTTAATGAGCCACAATTATATCCGGAGCCACTCGTTCAGAGCTGGCTTCGGATGTTTTTTTGTTTTAAAACATAGATGATTCCAATAAATTGTGGGAAATATACAAAAATAGCCCTATACTTTCTATACATAATATGTAATTTGTGATATATTGTTATTAATAGCATCAAATGATATTACATGATGTAAGTTATAAAGGGGGAAAAGACATGAGTAAACGTAATAAGATCATAGTCGGCATATTGCTGGCTGTGAGTATACTTGTGGCCGGCAATGAGATCTATCAATATGTGCGCGGCCTGACTGCGGATTATCCGGACAACGATATCAACGGATACATTGCGTGGGCGGCCGGCGGAGCGACGGACACTACCTCCAGAGGTATCTCTGTTCAGGCTCAGAAGTTTCTCGGGACCAACATCGTAATGCAGAACAAGACCGGTGCGACCGGTGCGATCGCAACGGAGTTTGTATCCAGGCTCCCTGCAGACGGTTATTCCCTTCTGTTTAACGCAGAGAACCCGACGCTTTATCACGTCATGGATATCTCCAATGTAGATTATGAGGAGTTTTATCCGGTGCTTCTTTTCGGAAGCCAGGTTCCGGTCGTGATCGTGCCTCCGGGATCCAAATATCAGTCTATCAAAGATGTCATTGAAGACGCGAAAGCAAACCCCGGCAAGATCAGCCTTGGCATTTCGGGCGTCGGCGGACTTCCGTACAACGTCTCCTGCATGCTTCAGAGCACCAGTGAGGTGGAGTTTAACCAGGTGCCTTTCGATGGCGACTCCTCGATCATCAGCGCGCTTCTGGGCGGCCACGTAGACCTGTCGATCGTCAACTTTTCGACAGCTGCGGATCTGTACAAGACCGGTGATCTTCGTATCCTTACGGTCCTCAACAATGAGAGAATGGAAGCAATCCCGGAAGTGGAGACGATCTCCGAGGTGTATCCGGAGTATGAAAAGTACTTCCCCTGGGGCGCATTTACCGGCGTTTACTGCAGAAAAGATGTAGACGATGAGAGGAAGGCAATTCTGACCAAGGCATTCCTGGACGGCTATAACACGGAAGATTTCCAAAAGTACCTTGCCGATAACTATATCATTCCGCTGGGCATCAGCGGGGAAGAGGCGGAGACGTTTATCAAGCGCTGGCAGTCCGTTACGACCTGGCTCTTATACGATTCCGGAGCAACCAACATCTCTCCTGAAAACTTTGGCATTCCCAGGATTGAGGACTTTGAATAAGGAGGCAGACAGATGAAAAAGGGCGCAAAAGTATTTGATATCATTTTGGTCGTTCTCGCTGTCATCTTTGTGATCCTGGCCTGCCAGATCACACCTTTTGGCCAGATGACTGCCTCTTCGGAGGGCTTTTATCCGGTCGTCGTTTCCATCATCAGCCTGATCCTGGCGGCGGCGAATTTCCTTAAATCCAACGCGGAAAGGAAAAAGAACGGGCAGAAAGCAGAGGAAGGAGATTCTGTATTCGATAAGGACGTAGTCGTCATGATCGGACTTCTGGTCCTCTATATCGTGCTGATCTTCCTTGTGCACTATATTATTGCAACACTTGTATTTACGACACTCGCCATCTTATATCTGAGCGGCAGGGACTGGAAGACAAGTCTGCTGGTCGGATTTATCGCCACAATGATGATCGTATTGGTGTTCAAATACGGCTTCAGTGTGATCTTGCCGTAAGGAAGGAGGTTAAGCTATGTCAGCAATGGTAACTCAGATCTTATTCTGCGCGCTGGGATGCTTCGTCGGTATTTATGTCGGCGCGATTCCCGGACTCAGCGTTACGATGGCGACCTCCCTTCTGATCGCCATGACCTATTCTTGGAGCACCGAGGCGGCGCTGGCAGTCATGATGGGCGTCTATATCGGCGGCGTCTACGGCGGATCCCGTGCGGCGATCCTCCTCAATATTCCCGGAGCACCCGCGGCGGTAGCAACGACATTCGACGGCTATCCGCTCGCCAAGAAAGGTGAGGCAGGAAAGGCAATCGCGACCAGTACGATCACATCCGTTGTCGGCGGCCTGATCGGTTCCGCGTTCCTGTTCTTCGGAGCGCCTCAGGTGGCTAAGATCGCTCTGTCCTTCGGCCCCCGCGACTATATGCTTCTTACCCTGATGGGACTTATGCTCGTCGGCAGTATCAGCGGAAAGAGCATGCTCAAGGGCCTGTTCGCGGCGACAGCCGGCCTGATGCTCGGCGTCGTAGGTATGGACCCGATCACCGGTGTGGGAAGATTTACATTCGGAAGCGTCGATATGCGCGCCGGAATCAGCTATATCCCTGTCATGATCGGTCTGTTCGGTGTCGGTGAATCTCTTCACCAGATCATTCACAGAAATATGCCGATCGTCAAGCAGGAAGTCAACTCCATCCGCCCGCCTATGGACAGACTGGCTAAGATGCTTCCTATCGCGGCTTTCAGCGGTGTTCTGGGAACCATCGTCGGAGCACTGCCCGGTGCAGGCGGCGATATTGCGGCCCTGCTTGCCTATGATGCCACGAAGAGGGTTGTCAAGAATCCCGAGGTTCCTTTCGGAGAGGGTGCACTCGAAGGTGTCGTGGCCCCCGAGTCGGCCAATAACGCGGCAATCGGCGGAGCGCTGATCCCTATGCTGACGCTCGGTATTCCCGGCGACTCTGTAACCGCTATTTTCATCGGTGCGCTGTCGATCCACGGAATCCGCGCCGGCTCCATGCTGATGTCCGCACAGCCTGAACTGTTCACCAATCTGGTGTGGCTGTCCGTGATCGGAAATATTTTCCTTCTGATCTTCGGTATGATGGGAATCCGCATCTTTGCCAAGCTGGTTGAGATCCCGAGAAACATTCTGCTTCCTCTGATCATCGTCATTTCGGTGATCGGCAGCTATTCGATCAACAACATGCCCCTGGATATCGTCTGGACGCTTCTTGCAGGCGTGATCGGATACTTTATGAAGTTTTACGGCGTCCCGGTGGCGCCTATGGTCCTCGGACTGATCCTCGGACCTACGATCGAAGTTAACCTTCGGAGAGCTATTATCTCGGCGGGAAGCGTCGGCGGAATGTTCAAAGATATCTTCACACATCCCCTGTCCCTCATCCTGCTGCTGATCCTGGTGCTCATGATGGTGACACAGATTCTCGGTTCCAGAAAGAGGAACTGATGCGGGCGGTTGAGAAGCCCGACACGGCAATAGGGAGAATCTCTCCGTAATACTCAGTCGAAGTACATGCGGCAGCACCGGTTCACCGGTTGCTGCCGCTTTTCATTATCAGTTTTTGCTGCCTGTGTAAAGAGCGGCACGAAGCGCACGCGGCTCACTCCGCGAGCCCTGAAAAAGAAAGAGGATGGGAAGAAATGGACATAAAAGGTGCCTACAGACAAAAAGAGAAGTGGTGCGGAAGCAGGGAGAACGGAATCTACGGACAGCTCTTTGTCCCGGAGCGCGCGGACAAAGGAGAGAAAGTTCCGCTTGTGCTTTTTTGCCACGAACTCTACAGGACGCATGAGTCCGGCATTCCATACGGAAGAGAACTGGCCGCGCGGGGATACGCTTTCTATACATTTGACTGCAGGGGAGCCTCGACGGAGAGCAGAAGTCCGGGATCCATGCTCCATATGTCGGTCATGACCTGCGCCCGGGACCTGATGGAGGTTTACCGGGAAGTGCTGACCTGGCCCTTTACGGACCCGGACAGGATCATCCTGATCGGCGCAAGCCAGGGCGCTTTCAGCACCGCAGTTGCCGCCTCGCAGAATCCGGACCTGTTCGCGGCAGTCGTTTTAATGTATGGTGCCTTTGTCATACTGGACGATGTGAGGGACCTCTATCCGGACAAGGAGAGCGTGCCGGATCCCTTTGATTACAGGGGGTGGAGCATGATGGGGGCCGTCTATCTGACGGACCTTTGGGATTATGATCTGAAGTGCCTCGGAAAGTACAAAGGCCCGGTCCTGGTACTTCACGGAGATGAGGACCCGCTGGTGGATCCGTCCTATTCCCTGCGCGTCGCCAAAATCTACCAGAATGCCGAGTTTCACATGGTCAGAGGCGGGAGACACGGGTTTAAAAAAGGGGCTTTTGTGGAAGCATTCCAATATATCTGTGATTTTTTGACAAAAAATATCAGTTTTGTTGATGCCACGCTGTGAAACGCTATTGCAATGAAGTCCTGAAAAAATTATAATGAACTCGTTGGTGATTGATGATCCAAATTATCAAAGGGAGGTTGAAAACCATGAAAAAAGTATTTAAGACAAGCCTTGCAGTAGCGATGTCGGTATGCATGGCAGCTGCTATGACAGCATGCGGCGGCTCGGGTGCTTCGAGCAGCAGCGCACCTGCTGACAGCGGAGAGAAGACAGAAGCAGCAGCGGATACCGGTGCCAAGATCAAGATCGGCGGTTCCGGACCTCTTACAGGACCTGCGGCTGTTTACGGACAGGCGGTCAAAAACGCGGCTGAGATCGCGGTTGAGGAAGTCAACGCCAAAGGCGGCCTTCAGTTTGAACTGGATATGGAAGATGACGCGCACGATCCCGAGAAGGCTGTCTCCGCTTACGGCGTTCTCAAGGACTGGGGCATGCAGGTTTCTCTTGCAACCGTAACTTCTGCGCCCGGCGCGGCGGTTTCTCCTTCTTATGCGGAAGACAGGATCTTCGCGATCACTCCTTCCGGATCCTCTACAGCAGTAATCTATCAGGATGCCGACAACCTGTCCGGCGCATACGGAAATGTATTCCAGATGTGCTTTACAGACCCCAACCAGGGAACCGCAAGTGCGGACTATATTTCGGCACATGCGGATCTCGGCTCCAAGGTTGCGATCATCTACAAGAATGATGACAACTATTCCAAGGGAATCCATGATACATTCGTAGCGGAAGCTGCGGCAAAGGGCCTCAGCGTAGTTTATGAGGGAACATTTGATGATTCCAACGCTCAGGACTTCACTGTCCAGCTCGGACAGGCGAAGGATGCCGGCGCTGACATCGTTTTCCTTCCCATCTACTATGATCCCGCTTCCCTGATCCTCACACAGGCGAACCAGATGGGTTATAAGCCCACTTTCTTCGGCGTGGACGGTATGGACGGAATCCTTACGCTGGAAGGTTTCGACACTTCTCTCGCGGAGGGCGTCTATCTGCTGACTCCTTTCTCCGCGGATGCTACCGATGAACTGACAGTGAACTTTGTAAACGCATACAAAGAGAAATGCAACGGCGAGATCCCGAACCAGTTCGCGGCAGATGCTTATGACTGCGTATACGCGATCGCACAGGCCTGCGAAGCTGCCGGTGTCACAGCGGACATGAGCGCGTCAGAGATCTGTGATGCACTCACAGCTCAGTTTACAAGCATGACCTTCAGCGGCCTGACAGGCGAAGAGATGAAGTGGAGTGAGACCGGTGAGGTCACAAAGTCCCCGAAGGCTGTTGTGATCCAGAACGGCGTTTATGTAGGCGCAGAATAATACCGATATTTGATATTAGATCTGATTGTGTTAAACAGGCAGAAAGCCCGCCACTGTGCGGGCTTTCTGTTTACAGACCTGAAAGGAAGGGCGGACATGCAGTTTCTATCCTATTTGATCAACGGATTGGGACTTGGCAGCGTATATGCGATCATTGCGCTGGGATACACAATGGTATACGGAATTGCCAAGATGCTCAACTTTGCACACGGCGATATTATTATGGTTGGCGCTTATATCGCTTTTTTCTCGATTTCCAAATTCGGACTTCCGTTTCCCGCGGCGGTTCTGGCCGCAATGCTGGTCTGCACGGTCCTGGGTGTCGTCATCGAGAGACTGGCCTATAAGCCTCTCCGCCAGGCCCCCAGCCTTGCTGTCCTGATCACAGCGATCGGTGTGAGCTATTTTTTGCAGAACGGAGCGCAGATCCTCTGGTCATCGTCCAGTAAAGTATTTCCCTCTGTCATCTCGGCGGGAGGAATCTCGATCGGGGCAGCTTCCGTTTCCTATCTGACCCTGATCACGATCGCGACCTGCATTGTTGTCATGATCTGCCTCACACTGTTTATCAACAAAACCAAGACAGGCAGTGCGATGAGAGCGTGCTCGGAGGACAAAGGCGCTTCCATGCTGATGGGGATCAATGTCAATCAGATCATTTCCATCACGTTCGCGATCGGCTCCGGCCTTGCGGCAATTGCCTCTGTGCTGCTGGCATCCACATATCCTTCTGTCTATCCGACGATGGGATCAATGCCCGGTATCAAGGCATTCACGGCGGCCGTTTTCGGAGGGATCGGCTCTGTTCCCGGCGCTTTTGTCGGTGGACTGGTTCTTGGTATTATTGAGATCTTTGCGAAGGCCTATATCTCCACACAGCTGTCGGACGCGATCGTGTTCGGCGTCCTGATCGTGGTCCTTTTGATCAAACCCACCGGTCTTCTCGGAAAGAAGATCAATGTCAAGGTATAAGGAGGGAGAAGACATGAAGAAATCAGGCGGATTTTTCTCCCATACAGGAGACAAAAACAAAAGAGGCCGGCTCATTTCCTTTGCGATCGTGATCGCGGCCTATATTGTGGTAGAGGTCCTTCTTAAGACCGGCAATCTCTCGAGCCTTTTCAGCAGCCTCCTTGTTCCGATCACATGTTATGTAGTGGCCTCGATCGGCCTCAATCTCAATGTCGGTGTTTCGGGAGAGCTGAACCTTGGCCAGGCGGGATTTATGAGTGTCGGCGCGTTCTGCGCCGTATGTGTTTCCGGCTGCCTTGCAGGCACCGTGACAGCGGCCATTCCCAGGCTGATCCTCTCGATGGTATGCGGCGCGCTCCTTGCAGGGCTCTTTGGCTTTGTGATCGGTATCCCCGTTCTGAAGCTCCAGGGCGACTACCTGGCGATCGTCACGCTCGCGTTTGGACAGATCATCAAGAGTATCTTTATGAATACCTATATCGGGTTTGACTCCGACGGCCTTCACTTCAGCTTTGTGGACAGCAATTTCAAGCTCCAGCCGGGCGGAAAGATGCTCCTGAACGGACCTATGGGCGCCACGGGCACGCAGAAGATCGCGAACTTTACGGTGGGCATTATCCTTGTACTCGTCGCGCTCCTTATCGTCTATAACCTCATGATGTCAAGGAGCGGAAGAGCGATCATGGCGGCCAGGGATAACCGGATCGCGGCGGAATCTGTGGGTATTCCGATCTCCAGGACCAAGATGCTGGCCTTTGTTGTCTCAGCGTCTCTGGCAGGCGCGGCCGGGGCCCTCTACGGACTCAACTATGCAACCCTCGTTCCCAACAAGTTTGACTTCAATACATCGATCCTGATCCTGGTCTATGTTGTTCTGGGCGGTCTTGGCAATATGACCGGAACGATCATCTCGACAGTGGTCCTGATCCTTCTTCCGGAGCTTCTGCGCTCCCTGCAGGACTACAGAATGCTGATCTACGCGGTCGTTCTGATCCTGATCATGCTGGTGACCAACAATGAGTGGCTTAAGATCAGGTGGAAAGGGCTCACCGCATCCAAGGCGAAAGGAGGTGCTTCCAATGGCTGAAACCCGTACAAACCAAAACAGCGAAAAGGCACCTGTTCTCGACGTGCAGGAACTGGGTATTGATTTTGGAGGACTTACAGCCGTCAATGACCTGAATCTCCAGGTATTCGAGGGTGAGATCGCGGGACTGATCGGTCCTAACGGGGCGGGAAAGACAACGGTCTTCAATCTTTTGACCAAAGTGTATAAACCCACCAGGGGCAAAATCGTGTTTGACGGAAAAGACACGGCCGGAAAGAGCGTTGTGGATATCAACAAAGCCGGAATCGCGAGAACATTCCAGAACATCCGGCTCTTTGGCGAACTGACCGTTCTGGACAATGTAAAGACAGGTTTCCACAATGTGATCCCTTACTCGCCGATCACGGCGATGCTCCGCCTTCCCAAGTATTATGCCAGTGAGCGTCAGATCGATGAGAAGGCAAGAGAACTTCTTAAGATCATGGAACTGGATCAGTTTGCGGATGTGACGGCAAGCAATCTCCCCTACGGCGCGCAGAGGCGACTGGAGATCGCGAGAGCCCTCGCGACAAACCCCAAGCTTCTTCTTCTGGATGAGCCCGCGGCGGGCATGAATCCGCAGGAGACAGCGGAACTGATGGACATGATCCGGTTTGTCCGCGATCACTTCGGGATCGCGATCCTTCTGATCGAACACGACATGAAGCTTGTGATGGGAATCTGTGAGAGGATCACGGTTCTTAACTACGGTATGATGCTGGCTCAGGGAACGCCGGAAGAGATCCAGTCGAACCCGGAAGTGATCAAGGCGTATCTGGGAGATTGATCCTTTACTGCAGCCGGTCTTGTTTCCGGCTTCAAGGTTTGCTTCGAAGCGCCGCAAACCTTGCGTGTCCGCATCGCGCTTCTAAATGGAGTAACTATGCTGAAAGTACAGGACTTAAAAGTGAAATACGGCATGATCGAGGCGATCAAGGGAATCTCCTTTGAGGTTCGGGACGGCGAGATCGTGACGATGATCGGCGCAAACGGCGCCGGGAAAACAACCACAATGCACGCCATCTCCGGCCTTGTGAAGGCCTCGGAGGGGAGTATTAAGCTTGACGATACGGAACTTACCAAAACAGCCCCCAACAAGATCGTAGGAATGGGGCTCGCGCAGGTTCCCGAGGGACGAAGGGTGTTTGCGGAGCAGACCGTGGAAGAGAACCTGATCCTGGGCGCCTATCTCAGAAAGGACAAGGACGGGATCCGAAAGGACATGGAAGAAGTGTACCAGCTCTTCCCCCGCCTCAAGGAGCGCAGAATGCAGCCCGCCGGAACGCTCTCCGGCGGCGAGCAGCAGATGCTGGCGATGGGTAGAGCGCTCATGGCAAAGCCCTCCATTCTTCTTCTGGATGAGCCCTCCATGGGACTGTCCCCGCTTCTTGTATCGGAGATCTTCCACATCATTCAGGAGATCAACAATAAGGGCACGACGATCCTTCTCGTCGAGCAGAACGCAAAGAGAGCGCTGGCCATTGCGGACAGAGCATATGTATTGGAAACAGGAAAGATCACACTCGAGGGAACCGGGGAAGAACTCGCGAACGACGAGAGAGTGCAGAAGGCATATCTCGGCGGCTGATCTTTTCAGAACGGGTATAGAGAAAGACAGAAAATCAGGGAGGATATCAATATGTATGTAAAAGACCATATGACCGAAAACCCTTATACGATCACTAAGGACGTGGTGATCTCCAAGGCTGTAGAGATCATGAGAAAGAACCATTTCCACCGCCTTCCGATCGTGGATGAGCAGGGGAAGCTTGTCGGCCTGGTGACGGGAGGACTTGTGGAAGAGCAGAGCGGCGCCAATTCGACGTCCCTGTCCATCTATGAGCTCAATTACCTGCTCAGCAAGACCAAAGTGGCGGATATCATGATCAAGGGCAAGGATGTAAAGACCATTTCACAGGACGTCTTTGTGGAAGTGGCGGCGCAGACGATGCTCGACCATGAGATTTCCTGCCTCCCTGTTGTGGATGAAAACAACAAGGTCATCGGCATTATCACGGATAAGGACATCTTCCAGGCATTTGTAGAGCTTCTCGGTCTCAAGAAGCAGGGGACAAGATTTATCTTCGGCGCCACCGATACGCCCGGAGAGTTCGCGCCCATGGCAAAGCTCTTTGGCGACAACAACGCAAACCTGGATTCCCTGGCGGTCTACCACACCAAGGACAGAGGCGCGGAGATCGTCGTGAAGGCCTCCGGCGCGATCTCGGTCGAAGACATGGCCCAGATCCTTGTCGACGCGGGATTTGATCTTCGGAGCATTGTCCAGACGACCAAGTTCGGAACAGTCAAGAGCTTTGAAGTTCCCGCGAAAAAATCCTGACATACGGGAGGAACGGAAATGAATTTCTATATGCCGGTAAAGGTGTACTCCGAAGAAAACTGTGTCATGAAGCACGGTGCGGAGCTGGCTTCTCTGGGAAGGCGCGCCCTGATCGTGACCGGAAAGTCGAGTGCCAGAAGATGCGGCGCATTTGATGATGTGACGGCGGCGCTGTCCCAAAACGGCGTCTCCTGGGTGGAGTTTGCGGAAATTGAGGAGAACCCTTCCGTGGAGACCATCATGAGAGCCCGGCAGGTCGGCTGTAAAGTGGAGGCGGATTTCGTCATCGGAATCGGGGGCGGATCCCCCATGGATGCGGCTAAGGCAATTGCGCTCATGATGAAGCATCCGGACTGCGACCGGAACTATCTCTACGACAAAACGGCGGAGACCACGACGGTGCCCGTCGCGGAGGTCCCCACAACCTGCGGGACAGGGTCGGAAGTCACGGCGGTCTCTGTCCTCACAAGACATGACAAACACGTAAAGGGCTCGATCCCTCACAAGATCTTCGCGCAGCTGGCTCTTATCGACGGAAGATACCTCTCGAGCGCGCCGGCGCATGTCCTTGCCAATACGACAATGGACGCGCTCTGCCACCTCTACGAGAGCTTTATTCACTCAAAGGCCACGGACTTCAGCAGAATGTGCGCGGAAGCCGGGATCAGGACCTGGTCAAAGAGCAAAGACGTGATCCTCGGAAAAAGACAGGCCACTTCGCAGGACTATCAGAATATGATGAACGCATCCTGCATGGCGGGAATGTCGATCGCGCACACAGCGACCTCGATCCCGCACGCGCTGAGCTACAGGCTCACCTACAGCGCGCACATGGCGCACGGAAAAGCCTGCGGCTATTTCCTTACCGGCTACCTGAAGGAAGCGGACCCGGAAGAGGTCTCCCATATCCTTTCCCTCGCCGGCTTCGACAGTACGGACGCGCTGGAGGAATACTTCGTGACGACCTGCGGCCGCGATGAAGTCCCTTCGGAGATCCTTGAGGAGACTGTGAGCGAAGTCCTCGCAAACGAAAGTAAGTGCAAACTGCCCCCGTTCCCGGTAAACGAAGCGGTGCTTCGGCGGATCGCGGGGATCTGAAGATAATCCGGAATTTAAGAGTGTGCTGCATCCTGCTGATTGAACAGCGGGGGCAGCACACTCTTTTTTCATGCTGTATTGAAAAGCTTTTTGACATTTGGCATAAAAAATAGGCGCTTCCGGAATACATGAAAGAACATTCCATGCCACCGGAAGCCGCCTGCCTGTTTATCTGAATAAATCGGAGTGCGTGCCGGTTCGGACAAGTACCAGCTCATTTTCTGTTTGCTGGTATATCAAAAGCCAATCAGGGGCAATATGGCATTCTTCATAGCTGGAATAATCGCCGGTTAATGGATGCGGTCGATTCTTCGCTTCCAACTGTTCCGGAATGGCAAGTGTAGCAATAACTGACTTTAGCAGATCCATATTATACCCGCGTTTCTGACAGGTTTTAATATCCTTCTTGAATTTGTTTAATCTGCGAATGGACAGCATACTTAAACTCCCAGATCAGCAAAGAGGGCATCAAGGGAGCTGAACGAAGCTCCTTCACCGGCATCAGCTTCTTTAATGGCTGCTATCGTTTCGTCATTGGGGGTGTCAATGCCGTCACAGATGCCTTGAAGATAGGCTAGTACAATATCTATTTTGTAATCCGGGATTTTGTCAATCAGGGTTTTTGCATAGTCTTTGTTACTCATTCTGTTTATTCCTCTCAAATTTCAATCGGCCGCGTATTTAGCGTTTTAAGGCGTTTTGATTCATTGATGGGTATTGTCCGGAAAAGCTGAGAAAATGCCACAGTACCAGTCACACAAGGCAAAAAAGATTGAACTGTATTTTTGCCCCTTGGGAACGCGCACCATTATACTATCGACTTTCTCAGTCAGATATTTATCATTTGCCTTCTTTCTTGAAGGCGTATAACCGCTATATTTACTCATATTCGCATTTTATCACAAATCACGACACGAACCCTGTTTTATTGGGTTAGATTTCTTCTGTGTACCGCATGAGGTACCACAATACATACCTCAAATAGCGGTATTTATGGGTAAATCAGCATGATATATTTTAGTCTATAATAAACATAACAGGGTTAGATAAATGCCAGTTTTGCTGATAAATAAAGAAAAAATCACTCTGAAATAATTCGGAGTGATTTGATATAAATTAGAGCAGGGGAAGAGGGATTCGAACCCCCATGAACGGTTTTGGAGACCGTGATACTGCCATTGTATGATTCCCCTATGAAGCTGTCCGGACGGTTTTGTCCGTCAACATGTGAAAGTATAACACAACCCTCTGAGATGTTCAACATAATTTTTTTGCAGTTTTCAGCCTCTGTATTTTGGCCTTTTTGCTGATATTTGATAAACAAATCTGCAAAAGGCCGGCATTCATTGGCTATCCCGTGTATGTACTTTTGGGAAAGCTATGTTATAATTCCTTGAGATAATCATTCATTTATTTACGCCTTAAAAGGAGATAGCGCGATTTATGAGTAAAGTCAGACGGATCTATGTCGAGAAAAAGGAGCCCTATGCGGTTGCGGCCAGGCAGCTCAAAGAAGACATCATTGGTTTTTTAGCTGTAGAAGGACTGACCGGAGTTCGGAAACTGATCCGATACGATGTGGAAAATGTCTCGGAGGAAGTCTTTGAGACGGCATGCAGGACAGTGTTTTCAGAGCCTCCTGTAGATATTCTCTACAGGGAGACGATCGAGATTCCGGAGAACGCCCACGTGTTCAGCGTAGAGGCACTTCCCGGACAGTTTGACCAGAGGGCGGACAGTGCTGTACAGTGCGTACAGTTTCTCAATGAAAATGAGAATCCGGTGATCAAGACGGCTGAGACCTATATTCTTCTCGGCTCGATCTCGGACGAAGAGATCGACAGGATCAAGAAATACTGCATAAACCCCGTGGATTCCCGGGAGACAGGGATGGAGAAGCCTCAGACGCTGCAGACGGATTATCCGGAAGCGGGTGATGTGGCGGTGATGGTCGGAATGACCTCCATGACTGAGGATAAACTCACAAATTTGTATCAGTCCCTCGGTCTTGCCATGACCTTTGATGACTTTGCGTTTATTCAGAACTACTTTGCGAACGAGGAGCACAGAGACCCTACGATCACGGAGATCCGGGTGCTCGACACCTATTGGTCTGACCACTGCCGCCATACCACCTTCTCCACAGAGCTTGAGAATGTGGAATTTGAGGACGGCTATTACAGAGATATTATTGAGCCCACTTATCTGAGCTATCTCGACACGAGAGAGGAACTCTACAAGGGACGGAAAGACAAGTATGTCTGTCTGATGGACCTTGCGATCATGGGCATGAAGAAACTCAAGGCGGACGGAAAGCTGACTGACCAGGAGGAGTCCGACGAGAACAACGCGTGCTCCGTGGTCGTTCCGGTCGAGGTGGACTA
>DLYC01000266.1:32923-37837 GCA_003447895.1 Lachnospiraceae bacterium
CACAATCACCCCACGGAGATCGAGCCTTTCGGCGGCGCGGCCACATGCCTCGGCGGCGCGATCCGGGATCCGCTCTCCGGAAGAGGCTATGTATACCAGGCGATGCGCGTTACGGGCGCAGCCGATCCGACTGTACCGGTATCGGAGACGCTTGAGAATAAGCTTCCTCAGAAGAAGCTGGTACTTGGCGCGGCCAAGGGCTATTCCAGTTACGGAAACCAGATCGGTCTCGCCACAGGCCATGTCAAGGAGATCTATCACCCCGGCTATGTCGCGAAGCGCATGGAGATCGGCGCGGTCATGGGAGCTGCTGCCCGCAAGAATGTAAAGCGCGAAAACAGTGACCCCGGCGATGTGATCATCCTTCTGGGCGGCCGGACAGGACGTGACGGAATGGGCGGTGCGACCGGATCCTCCAAGGCGCACAATGACCAGTCCCTGACAGAGTGCGGCGCTGAAGTCCAGAAGGGTAACGCGCCTACAGAGAGAAAGCTCCAGAGGCTTTTCAGAAGACCGGAAGTGTCCGCGATCATTAAGAAGTGCAACGACTTCGGCGCGGGCGGAGTATCCGTCGCCATCGGAGAACTTGCCGACGGATTACAGGTAAACCTGGATCTTGTTCCCAAGAAATACGAGGGCCTGGACGGCACAGAGCTTGCCATTGCGGAGTCCCAGGAGAGAATGGCGGTTGTCGTGGCGCCTGAGGACAAGGATCTGTTCCTTTCCTATGCCGCTGAGGAAAACCTGGAGGCCACTCCTGTGGCAGTTGTCACCGAGGAGCCCAGGCTGGTTCTCAACTGGAGAGGAAAGGCCGTCGTGGATATCTCGAGAGCCTTCCTGGATACCAACGGCGCGCACCAGGCGACCGATGTCAAGGTGCTTATGCCTTCCAAAGAAGACAATTATCTCGACAAATATGCCTCTTCCAAAGTCAGTGACATCCTTGACGGAAGAAGAAGCAAAGAGCTGACCGGTAAAGATTTCGAGACAGCGCTCCGCGCGTCCGTCTCCGATCTCAACACCTGCTCACAAAAGGGCCTGGTGGAGATGTTCGATGCCTCGATCGGCGCGGGAACGGTCGATATGCCTTATGGCGGAAAGTTCCAGCTGACAGAGACGCAGACCATGGTCGCCAAGCTCCCTGTCCTTGGAGGAAAGACGGATACCGTCACGATGATGAGCTACGGCTTTGATCCGTATCTGAGTTCCTGGAGCCCTTACCACGGCGCGGTCTACGCGGTCACGGAGTCCGTATCCAAGGTCGTGGCGGCAGGCGGCGACTTCAGAAAGCTGCACCTGACATTCCAGGAATATTTTGGCAGAATGTCCAAGGACCCCGCCCGCTGGAGCCAGCCTTTCGCGGCCCTTCTGGGCGCCTACGACGCGCAGCTCGGCTTCGGGATCGGAAGCATCGGCGGAAAGGACAGTATGTCCGGAACCTTCAACGATATTGACGTTCCCCCGACGCTCGTTTCCTTCGCTGTGGATGTTGCAAAGATCGGCGATGTGATCACGCCTGAGCTCAAGAAGGCCGGCGACAAGCTCGTCCAGATCGATATTGAGAGAGATGAGTACGATATCCCCGTATACGATGATGTATGCGAGATCTATGACAAAGTCACCGCGCTCATGAGAGAAGGCCATGTGAAAGCGGCCTACGCGGTTGACTGTTACGGCGCGGCGCCCGCGGTCGCCAAGATGGCGTTCGGAAACGGGTTTGGCGTCCGGTTTGATGAGAATGTGCCGATGAAGCACCTGTTCAGAAACAGGATCGGCGATCTCATCCTGGAAATGGAAGACGGATGCGAGGAGCTTCTCAGGGAGCGCATCCCGGACAATTATACGGTGATCGGAACGGTCACCGAAGAGGGAAAAAATGCGGCCTTCTCCTGGCACGAGGCATCGGTCCCTGCCTGTGAGATCCTGGATCTGTGGAAGGCACCTCTTGAAAAGATCTTCCCCACAAAGGCTTATAAGGACACGAGCGCGATCGAGACCCCCGTATATGACAAGGGAAGCATCGCTGTCTGCACGCACAAGATCGCGCAGCCCACAGTCTTTATTCCCGTATTCCCGGGTACGAACTGCGAGTACGACACGGCGACGGCTTTTGAAGAGGCAGGCGCCAGAACGATCACGAAGGTGTTCAGAAATCTCTCTCCTTTGGATATCCGGGAGAGCGTAGAGGACTTTGCCAAAGCGATCGAACAGTCCCAGATCATCATGTTCCCCGGCGGATTCTCGGCCGGTGATGAGCCTGACGGAAGCGCGAAGTTCTTCGCGACCGCGTTCAGAAACGCCCTCATCGAGGAGGCGGTCGGCGACCTTCTCAATCAGAGGGACGGACTGATCCTCGGAATCTGCAACGGATTCCAGGCCCTCATTAAGCTGGGACTTGTGCCCGGCGGAGAGATCACGGGACAGAGAGAGGATTCGCCCACCCTGACATTTAATACGATCGGACGCCACATCTCCAAGATGGCGTATACCAAGGTCGTGACCAATAAGTCTCCCTGGCTTATGGGGGCAGAGCTCGGCGGCGTCTACACCAATCCCGCTTCCCACGGAGAGGGACGGTTCGTCGCTCCGAAGGAGTGGATCGACAAACTCTTCGCAAACGGCCAGGTGGCCACGCAGTACTGTGATCCCGACGGGAACATCTCCATGGATGAGGAGTGGAACATCAACGGATCCTATGCCGCGATCGAAGGCATCACTTCCCCCGACGGAAGGATCCTCGGCAAGATGGCGCACTGCGAGCGCAAAGGCAGAGGCGTAAATCTCAACATCTACGGCGAACAGGACCTCCGGCTCTTCGAGAGCGGTGTCCGCTATTTCAAGTAAACAATCTGAATCGGAACGATAATGTGCGCGGGACTCGTCCTGCGCACGTTCTGTGTGGGAGGATTTATTATCCGTGAATCCAAATTACAGCAAAATGCTCGAAAAGGAGCTCATCAGGATCCGGCAGTGCGATGAAAGGCCGACGCTCCTTCTGCACAGCTGCTGCGCGCCCTGCTCCAGCTACTGCCTTGAATATCTGCGGGAATACTTCCGGATCACTGTATTTTATTACAACCCGAACATCACCCAGAAAAGTGAGTATGAGTTCAGGCGTCTTGAGGTGAAGCGCCTCATCGAGACCTATAACAGGCAGGTTCTGAATCAGGACTTCGAGGGGATGCATTCAACGGACAGGGCGATGCCGATCCGTTTCCTGGAGGCGCCCTATGACCCTGACCGGTATCTGAGCGCCGTCAGGGGCTATGAGGACTGCCCGGAAGGGGGAGACCGGTGCGGCATCTGTTTCGAGATGCGGCTTCGGGAGTCCGCAAAGGCCGCAGCGGAGAATGGATTTGACTTTTTTACCACGACGCTCACGATCAGCCCGCTCAAGAACGCGGGAAGACTCAACGAGATCGGAGAGAGGGTGTCCGAAGAATACGGCGTGCGCTTCCTTCCCTCTGATTTTAAGAAGAAGAACGGATACAAGCGGTCGATCGAACTTTCGAAGGAGTTCTCCCTGTACAGGCAGAACTACTGCGGATGTGCTTTTTCGAGGCGGGACACCGGATCGCGGCGCGGGGAGACCGCACTTGCGCAAAGTCCCTCCGATGCCATATAATCATTTTCAATTAATACAAAACAAGGAGATTACCGTGGAAAAATTTTTGAATCTGATCACGAAGGAGATGGCCGCCGCGTTTGAAGCTGCGGGTTATGACAGTGAACTGGGAAAGGTAACGGTATCCAACCGGCCCGACCTGTGCGAATATCAGTGTAACGGCGCGATGGCCGGTGCCAAAAGATACCACAAGGCGCCGATCATGATCGCCGGCGAGGTGGCGGAGCGGCTTTCAGGCTCACAGATCTTTTCATCCGTAGAGGCGGTAAAGCCGGGATTTCTGAACCTGAAGATCCGGGAGGAGTTTCTGTCCTCTTATCTTAACAGCATGAGGGAGGAGGACAAGTTCGGGCTTGAGACCCCTGAGAAGCCGCAGTCGATCATCCTCGATTACGGCGGACCCAATGTCGCCAAACCGCTTCACGTCGGACATCTTCGAAGCGCCGTGATCGGCGAAGCGGTAAAGAGGATCGCCAGATATCACGGAGAGAATGTGATCGGGGACATCCACCTCGGCGACTGGGGCCTTCAGATGGGCCTTGTCATCACGGAAGTGTCCAAAAGACAGCCCGGTCTTGTCTATTTTGACAAGGCCTATGAGGGAACCTATCCGGAAGAGGCGCCGTTTACGGTCACTGAGCTCGAGGAGATCTATCCCACAGCGAGCAAAAAATCCAAGGAAGATCCCGCCTATTACGCGGAAGCGATGGAAAACACCCACAGGCTTCAGGAGGGTGACAGGGGACTTCGCGCCCTCTGGGAGAAGATCATCGAGGTCTCCGTGGCGGATATGAAGAAGAATTACCGGAACCTCGACGTCGATTTCGACCTGTGGTGGGGAGAATCCACGGTGCATGACGCCATTCCGGGCATGGTGGCGGATATGAAAGACAAGGGATTTGCCTATGAATCCAACGGCGCCCTTGTAGTCGATGTGTCCAGGGAGTCCGATTCCAAGGAGATGCCGCCCTGCATTATCTTAAAGTCCGACGGCGCAGCGCTCTACACAACGACAGACCTCGCCACGATCAGCGAGAGGGAAAGACTCTACCACCCCGACAAGATCGTGTATATTACCGACAAGCGCCAGGAGCTGCACTTCCAGCAGGTATTCCGCACCGCGAGAAAGTGCGGCCTTGTCCCGGAGAGCACAGAGCTGTGCCACATCGGCTTCGGAACCATGAACGGCAAGGATGGAAAACCCTTTAAGACCAGGGACGGCGGCGTCATGAAGCTCTCAGACCTCATCCGCGATATCAACGATGAGATGAGCAGAAAGATCGCGGCAA
>DLYC01000118.1:0-2376 GCA_003447895.1 Lachnospiraceae bacterium
GGTTACCTCGTGGAGGGCTGGCAGACCATCGACGGCAAGAAGTACTACTTCACGAAGAAGGATTTCTATGCCAAGACCGGCTGGCAGACCATCGGCGGCAAGAAATATTACTTCGCGTCCGACTGCCACATGGTGACCGGAAGAGTCACGATCGGCGGCAAGACCTATAACTTCGGTACGGATGGCGTGCTGAAGTAAAGTTAATAAAAACTTAATGGTGCCAGGCACTATAAACTTTTTATAAACTATCGTTTATAGAAAGTTTATAGTGCCTGGCACCATGAATTATCAATTCCCCTTCAGGTTCTTCAGAATGTTGATCGTCTCGACATCCTCCGGCGTGACCCTGATATTGGTCACCGATGTCTTTCCCTCCACATCCGTCACCCGAAGCTCCATGATCATGCCGGGCTGCAGGCCGTCTCTTCCCACGGCTCTCACAAAGTCGATCACTCTCGGATGCTGGTCCTTAAATATTCTCCATCGCTCCGCCAGCTGCATCAGTTGTTTGGGATTCATTGCCATCTGTTATTTCCTCCATTTTTTGAGTTTCATGCGAATTCTCTGAAGTGCATTGTCCGTCGACTTCTCGTCCCTGTTGAGTACATGCGCGATCTCTACGTACCCCATTCCGGTGAGATAGAGGTCCAGGACCTGCTTTTCAAAGGGGCTCAGCTCCTTCTCGATCAGTTCCTCGAGCTGCTCGAATTCCTCCCGTCCGATCAGGTATTCCTCCGGGTTGGAGCTGATATCCGCCTCCAGAAAATCGACAAGTTCCTCTTCGCTCTCCTCTCCGTCCTTCTCCCTCGCCGGGCGGCTCAGGGAGATCGCCGTGTTGAGCGGCAGATGCTTCTTTCTTCCCGAGGCCTTGACCGCCGTATAGAGCTGCCTGTTGACGCACAGCTGGGCAAAAGTCCGAAAGCTCACATCTCTCCCGCAGTCATAGTCGCGGACCGCCTTGAAAAGCCCCAGCATTCCCTCCTGGATCAGGTCATCCGAATCTCCGCCGAGGATATACATGGATTTCGCTTTTCCAAGCACCATGCTCTTATACTTTTCCAGCAAAATATCGATGGCTTCCTTGTCTCCGTCCCTGAGCACGGAGATCAGCTCCTCATCTGAGAGGTTTTTGTACTTTTCCTTCATCTGTATTTTCGCCTTCTCCCGTATTGACCCCATTTCCGGCTTCCGATCCGATACTTACGGTACCCCGGGGTCCTGTCCCGCAGATTCCTACAGGCTTCTCTGCCTTACGATCTCATAGGCCAGAACGCCCATCGCGACTGACGCGTTGAGCGAATCGATGTTTCCCTTCTGTGGGATGGATGCGACCATGTCGCATTTTTCTTTGACGAGCCTGCTCACGCCGCTTCCCTCCGCGCCGATCACAAGACCGATCGGGCCCTTTAAGTTCAGCTCAGTCATGGTCGTCCCGTCCATATCGGCGCAGACAAACCAAAGGCCCTGCTCCGCAAGCTTCTCCATCGTGCGGACAAGGTTGGTCACTTTCACAACGGGCGTGTAATTGATCGCGCCGGCTGAGGCCTTAGCGACTGTGGCCGTAAGCCCCACCGCTCTGTCCTTGGGAATGATCACGCCATGGGCGCCTGCCATATTGGCCGTTCGAATGATCGCGCCAAGGTTGTGGGGATCCTCAATTCCGTCCAAAAGGATGAAGAAGGGGTCCTCCCCTCTCTCCCTGGCCGCCGCAAACAGGTCTTCCAGTTCGCCGTACGCGTAAGCGGCAATCTCCGCGATCACGCCCTGATGTCTCCCTGTCTCGGACATCTGGTCCAGGCGCTGTTTGGTCACATATTTGACCGGTGTCCCGTGCTTGGCCGCCTCTTTTCGGACAGTCTGCATCGCGCCCTCCCGGCTTCCGTCCAGCATATACAGTTTATCGATCGTTCTTCCGGAGCGGAATGCCTCGATCACGGCATTTCTCCCCTCGATCCGGTTCTCACTCATCTTCCACGTCTCCTATAATCTGTTTCCGTATATTTCCTGTCAGCTTTCCGTCTTTATCGTCTCTTCCGGGTCATCCGGCACCGGATCCGGCTTTCGGGGACCCAGCTTCCTCTTCCGGTCCGTCCTTGCGATCCCCTCTCTCAGAAGTTCCATCATCCGCTCCGTCCTGTCCTGTAAATACAAGTAACCGCACAGGGCTTCCAGTGCGGTTGCTTGCAGATATTCTTCCCAGGAAGAACTCTTTGCGTGATGATAGGGATTCGAATTTCTGCCTCTTCGGTAGACCTTCTTCTCCTCCTCGGTCAAAAGATCGTAGATCGCATGGCCAATGGCTGCCTGCTGCTCCGCCCTGACATAGAACGTAGACTCATTGTGCAGCTTCTCCGCCTGCCTGTTTCCCTTGGAAAC
>DLYC01000118.1:2524-3026 GCA_003447895.1 Lachnospiraceae bacterium
CTCGTGAGGAAACTCCCTTAAGATCAGGCTTCTCAGACTTTCTTCCATTTAACTCCTTCTCTGGTGTCCTCCAGAATGATGCCCTTCTCCTTGAGCTCATCGCGGATCGCGTCCGCTTTGGCAAAGTCGCGCGCCTTCTTGGCCGCCTTTCTCTCCGCGATCTTCGCTTCGACATAGGCCGCAAGGTCATCCTCAAGTTCATTATCCCTCTCGACGATCAGGCCGCATACATCCGTGAGATCCAGGAGCTCTTTATCGAGTACCTGAAGGAATTCCCCGGAGGAGCTTCCGCTGACATGGCTGTTGATCCACTTGACGAGCTCAAAGATCGCCGAGATCGCGTCCGCCGTATTGAAGTCATCATCCATGGCCGCCTCGAACTGTGCGCGGTAGCTCTTCGCCTCCGCGACAATTGCCGCCTCTTCCTCCGTCATGGCCCCTTCTGCCTTCTCAAGAAGGAACTTCAGGTTCTCGCCGCAGTTGAGGATTCTCTCGTAGGAAG
>DLYC01000004.1:0-820 GCA_003447895.1 Lachnospiraceae bacterium
AAAACGGCCGGACCCCACAAGGAGTCCGGCCGTTCGCCATTCAATCCACTATGTAACTTGAGCCAGGCCCGATCTCCAGACCTGAATCAGTATCTGTACCCTCTCTGGGGCGGAAGTCCCTCGATGGGGTTTCCTCTGTACTCGCTCGCGCCAAGTCCCAGAATCATCGTAAAAATAGGAGTCAGGAAAGCAAGTCCAACGCCAAACGCCGTGCTGTTTCCAAACCTCCTTGCCAGGTTAATGTTCATCGCAAGGTTTATCACAAAGATTGCCAGCCCGATCAGAGACGACAGCACGCTCAGAAGGAACGGCACGGTATTTCCGCTCTCCGTGTAAGCACTCATTCTATTTGAAATGAAACCGGAAACCGCTCCCAGAATCAGGAAGATCCAGAAGAACTTCGTCTCCCATGCGATCTTGTAGGTGCAGTAATCACTGTAGATCGGAATCAGCGACTTCCATCCCGCGATACCCGCCTTATCAAACACTTTCCATCTGGCCACAAGGCTCAGAACATACCATGCGACCAAGAACATCATAAAACTCATAATAAATCCAAGTAATCCCATTGCTGCAATTGCTTCTGTATTCATTTTCGTATCCTCCCGTTTATCTCATTCGAATCTTTTGATCCATCAGTTTTCGATTCAGAAGTTCCCCGCTCGGGACCTTCCGCCGCCGACTCTCACCGGCAGCCATCTCCGCCGCCCATATCTCATCGGCACATCTTTACTTACGGCAGCGCTGCAGAATTTCCATGCAATATCTGCTATAATTTCTTATGCTGTGAATTGCCAAAATATACCGCACTCCCATTTTG
>DLYC01000004.1:897-1946 GCA_003447895.1 Lachnospiraceae bacterium
AAGCCACGCGCCGTCCGTCCGCCACGCAAAAATCTCTGAAAGCCTTCAATGACTTTCAGAGATTTCCAAAGTTCCGGATCCGCAATCGCACGGACTGTTCTTCCGCCCGGCCCGCGCGTATTCAGTGAATCGGCTCAGTCCTCGACAAAATCTTCCCTGTACGGGCTGAAAATATCCAGCAGAACGCCCGCCTCCAGGCACACACAGCCGTGCACGACGTCGTTGGTCTTAAGCAGGGTGTCGCCCTTTCTGACGACATTCTTCACGCCATCGATCTCGAACTCGAAAGCACCGCTCGCCACATACGTGATCTGCGTGTGAGGATGATGATGCAGGGAGCCCACAGCGCCCTTCTCGAACGTGTTCTCAACCACCATTACGTCGTCCGAATACGCGAGTACGCGGCGCGTGACGCCTCCGCCCATGTCCTGGGGCTTAACGTCCTTGTAATATACCCATCTGTCATTTTTCATACTTGTACCTCTGTCGAGAGCTGCCAAAATATAGACCCCTTCTGCACTCTCTTTTCTCTGACATGATTGACTGTTTCACGGATCAGTGATCCTATTATTAGTATATAATCAAAAAATAAAGCCGCAAGGGGAAAATCTTGACCTGCGCCCCCCTCCCGGGCTCCGGCACCGGACCTTTCGCCGGCCGGACACAACCCTACAACCGACAAGCCGGAACTTAAAGAATATAACTGACAAGGAGCACAATGCGGCCGGCAGGAAACCGCTCCGCGGATTTACCGCCACGCAAAGCGCTCCGGAACGGAGAAGACAATGGAAAAATACTATCAATTTGACCGAATTAGCAACGACCGCGTGTTGTCCTTTTACTCCAAAAAGCCTATGGATTTTGGCGGGGAGGCCCTGACGGAGGAAGGCCGGCGCAGAATGATTAGCGAGATCGAGAGCGACTTTGACTACAAGTTTCGCGCTGTCAAGCAGTGCACGCGGCAGGTCCACAGCGCGCGCGTTGTGATCGTTGACGAAGAGAACCTCGAGACGCCGACCGGTGAGGCGGACGGTCTTTTGACAGATCTG
>DLYC01000004.1:2074-2517 GCA_003447895.1 Lachnospiraceae bacterium
CGCGGCGTGATCGGAAACGTCCACAGCGGCTGGAAAGGCACCGTGCAAAAAATCGTCCCCGCCGCTGTCTCCATGATGTGCGGCCACTACGGATGCCGTCCTTCGGACATCGAGGCCTATATTAATCCCAGCATTCTGAAGTGCTGCTTTGAAATCGAGGAGGACGTGGTGGATCAGTTCCGCTCCGTCATCGACGTTGCCCCCTACTGCCGCAAAGACCGCATCGTGGACGGCCGTCAGAAATACTTTCTGGATACAGCCGCCATCAATCGCGACCTTCTGATCGGAATGGGCCTTCTGCCGGAGCACGTCTTCCTGAGCGGCGTCTGCACCATGTGCGGCCACAAGGATTACCACTCCTACCGCGGCGACCACCACAAGACCGGCCGCAACGGATCCATGATCTGCCTCAAGTGACACCTCACCGCCCTGGCCCAATGCCC
>DLYC01000004.1:2591-3314 GCA_003447895.1 Lachnospiraceae bacterium
CCCGGGAAATCCACTATCAATAAGAAAGGACAGTTGCCCATAACTATGAACACCTATCATCCCATCGACTTGGAAACCTGGAAGCGCGCCGACCACTACCGCCACTTTCTCGGCTATCAGCTTCCCGAGTACCGGATCACCGTGCCGATCGACATCACGCATTTTCGCAAGTATGTCAAGTCCCGCGGCTGGTCCTTCACGCTCGCTATGAATTATGCGGTCGCCCGCTGCGCCAATCAGATCGAGGAATTCCGCTGCCGGATCGTGGACGGTCAGCCGGTAATCTTCGACCGGATCGACACGGTTTTTACCTATTTGAATAAGGAAACGGACCTTTTCCGCACGATCGTCGCGCCGCTCACCGGATCCATGCAGGAGTACGTCACAACGGCGGGTGAGATTGCGGCTTCCGGGAATGGATATTTTGACACGGAGGTGCCGGCGGATGTCTTCATGCTGACAGCCATGCCGTGGTTCACCTTCACCCAGTGCACGCATGCCGACGAGGGCGGCGAGCGCAACGGAATGCCGCTGTTCGAGTGGGGCCGGTACGAGCTTCGCGACGGGCGCGAGATGATGCCTTTCACCGTGCACGTGCATCACAGCTTCGTCGACGCGGTCCACATCGGAAAGCTTGTGGCGGCGCTGCAGGAGTATCTCAACAATCTGTAAGGAGGCCAAAAAAGAGAGGACATGAACAGAATCGGAACTATTTAATATGGC
>DLYC01000004.1:3389-5729 GCA_003447895.1 Lachnospiraceae bacterium
TTTGGCCCGGATGCGTGGATTCACTAAAGACGCTCGTATATAAAAATGTAACCCAAACAAACATGTGGGGCGGCAACAACTAATAATCACTACACAATGAGAGGTACAAAGAAATGAGTGAGATGAATAACAAACTGAACGAGGAAGCTCTTAATAAAGTAACAGGCGGAAACGATGGCATGGGCGACGGCACCTTCAGTGTCAGAGATATCAATCCCATCTGGGTAAGAGTTACCTCTTCTACCCTGAACTGCAGATATTGGCCTAACGGAAGAATTGCAAAGGTCTATGAGAGAGGCCACAAGCTCAAAGTCGACGGAATCACCACAGACGGCGAGTGGTACAGACTGTGGATCTACAATCCGGAAGGCGGCGAGTGCTACGGATACATCTACAAGGCTTACACAGAGAGGATCTGAATTTCCTGAGAAGCGGATATGCGGATTCGGTTCTGTGGCCGGCTCGCCAGGCGGCTATGACAGGCCACGAATAATTGAATCATGTCGGAGCGTCGCGTTCTGAAGAACGCGGCGCTCTTTTTTGGGTATGTTCAGGGACCGGGGTACACTACACCAAATTTGACCCAAATGCCAAAATGGCCCATAATAAAAGAAAAGAAAGGAGGATGGAAAATGGATATAGAATATCTGTTATTTCTGCAGAGAATCAGAGAGACGTATGTGCCGTTTCTGATTCCGTTTATGGAGGCGGTTTCTTATTTTGCAATTTCTTACATTTTGTTCATACCGGCTTATATTTACTGGGTGAAGGACAAGGAGGCGGGGCGCTATATTTTGACTGTGTGGGGCGTCACGAACGCGATGAACGCCGCATTGAAGCTGACGGTGTGCTGCTACAGGCCGTGGATCAGGGATCCGCGGGTCATGCCCGCGGGGGATGCGATCACTACGGCGACAGGGTACTCCTTCCCGAGCGGCCACTCGGTGTGGTCCTCGTCGCTGTACGGGTCGACGGCGTACTACTGCCACAAGAAGAGAATGAAGGTTCTGTCCGTGATCCTTGTGTGTGCGGCGCTTCTTACGGGCTTTTCGAGAAACTTCCTCGGTGTTCACACGCCTCAGGACGTGATCGTCGGAATGTCGGAAGGCTTTATCATGACATTTCTGATCGCCAAAGCATACCGATACACGGACGAGCACCCGGAGACGATGGACAAATTCCTGCTCGGGGGCGCTCTTTTGGCGGTGGCCGGCATGGTCTACATCATGGTGAAGCCCTATCCCATGACTTATGTGAACGGCGCGCTTCTGGTGGACCCCGTGAAAATGCGGTATGACGGCCTGCAGGACATCAGCGCTCTGATCATGGTCATGGGCGCGGTCTATGTGGACAAAAAATGGATCCAATATCAGCCCGTCGCCATGAAGGGGCCGCAGATCGTGGTTCTGATCGCGGGCGGCGCAGGCCTCTACTGGGTCATCACGTATCTGAGAGGGATCTGCATCGAGTACGCGGGACCGGAGCCGGGCAGAGTTCTGTTCTCGTTCCTTATGGTCTTTTACATCATGGTGCTGGTGCCGTTCGTTCTCAAGATGAGCGCGTCGAAGGCGGAAGGCGCACCGCAGGAGGTCGGGGCGGCCGAGTGAGAAGCTACGTGCTGAATAATTACAAACATACAAGGGGTATTATGAAATTACTCAGGTCGACGTTTGAGAAAAGCTTTGTAGAGCACACGATGAGGATCGCCCTTCCGATCATGCTTCAGAACGGGATCACCAACTTCGTGAATATGCTGGATAATATCATGGTGGGAAGAGTCGGGACGGATCCGATGACGGGAGTTTCAGTTGTGAACTCCCTTTTGTTTGTGTGGAATCTGTGCGTGTTCGGAGGACTGTCCGGAATTGGGATTTTTACAGCACAGTATTGCGGCAAAGGAGATGACGAAGGTGTCCGCCGGACTTTCCGCCTTCAGATCCTGCTGGCGGTGCTGCTCGTGGCGGCGGGAATTGCGGTCTTTGTGAACTTCGGGGAGTCGCTGGTCGGCCTCTACCTGCACGAAGACGGCGGAGGCGGGTCCGTGGAGGCGACCATGCAGGCCGCGCTCGGCTATCTCTCCGTGATGTGCATCGGATTTGTGCCGTTCGCGCTCACCCAGGTGTATTACACGACGATCCGGTCCTACGGACAGACGGTCGCGCCGATGGTTGCGTCCTTCATTTCGGTTGGGGTGAATCTCGTGGGCAACTATATTTTGATTTTCGGGAAGCTCGGGGCGCCGGCTTTGGGCGTTGTGGGCGCCGCGGTGGCAACGGTGATCGCAAGATTCGTCGAACTGGCCTTTATTGCAGTGTGGGCGAACACACATGCCGCGCAGGT
>DLYC01000027.1 GCA_003447895.1 Lachnospiraceae bacterium
GTTCCCAAGTGCATGCTTCCCGAAGCAAAGCCGTCCAGCGCTGATTTCGGTGAGTCCGATCCCGAGTTCTTCGGAGGCCCGATCCCGATCCGCGGCGTAGCAGGCGACCAGCAGGCAGCTCTGTTCGGACAGACATGCTACACACCCGGCGAAGCGAAGAATACCTATGGTACCGGCTGCTTCATGCTGATGAACATCGGCGACAAGCCTCTGTATCCCAACAACGGCCTTCTGACCACCATCGCATGGGGTCTCGACGGCAAGGTTGAGTACGCGCTGGAAGGTTCCGTATTCGTAGCAGGCGCGGCGATCCAGTGGCTCCGCGACGAGCTCAAGGTCGTGGATCAGTCTCCGGATTCCGAGTACTTCGCAACCAGAGTTAAAGATACAAACGGCTGCTATGTAGTTCCCGCATTCACAGGACTGGGCGCTCCTTACTGGGATCCCTATGCTCGTGGAGCAATCGTAGGACTGACACGCGGCGTCAACAAATATCACCTGATCCGTGCAACCCTTGAGTCCCTGGCATTCCAGACCAACGACGTTCTGGCAGCTATGGAAGAGGGCTCCGGCGTTAAGCTGAGCGCTCTGAAGGTTGACGGCGGTGCCTGCAAGAACAACTTCCTCATGCAGTTCCAGGCAGACCTGATCAATGCAAAGGTTCAGAGACCTGAGTGCGTTGAGACAACCGCTATGGGCGCTTCCTATCTGGCAGGCCTTGCAGTAGGCTTCTGGAGCAGCAAGCAGGATGTTATCAAGAACTGGGCACTTGACAAAGAGTTCGAGCCCAACATGGATGCAGCGGAAAGAGAGGCAGAGCTCAAGCAGTGGAAGAAAGCTGTCAGCAAGACTCTCGGCTGGGCGAAAGACTGATTATTTAAGAGGGGTCAGATCATTCGCGTAACAAACGGATATTCCCGGTCTGCGGGTCAGGGGTGAAGGCCCGCAGGACCGGTTCAGTCAAGGACTGAGGGATATCAATACAAGTATTCAATGTTTTTATAAGAAAGGGGTAAAATTATGCAGGCTTATTTAGCAGAATTTATCGGAACAGCTATACTGGTTCTTCTCGGTGACGGCGTTTGCTGCAACGTAAATCTTGAAGGTTCAGGAATGAAGGGAAGTGGCGTAGTTCACATCCTGATCGGCTGGGGTATGGCAGTTATGGTCCCCGCATTCTCATTCGGCGCTATGTCCGGCGCACACTTCAATCCCGCAGTTACCATCGGCGCTGCAATGCGCGGCGGCATGAGCTGGGGCCAGGTTCCCGGATACATTATTGCTCAGATGCTCGGCGGCTTTGTCGGCGCAGCGATCCTGATCGTTCTCTATGGCGACCAGATCAAGGCTACTGCTGATGACGCAACCATTCGCGGCTGCTTCGCAACAGGACCTTCCATCCGCAATACGATCAACAACTTCCTGTCTGAGTTTGTTGCAACCTTTATCCTGGTATTCACACTGGCATCCATCCCTGCAGAGGCAGGCGCTTCCGGTGTTTCCTGGATTCTTGTATACGGCGTCATCGTAGCTTGCGGCGCTTCCTTCGGCGGACTGACAGGTTATGCTATGAACGCGGCAAGAGATGCTTCTCCTCGTCTTGCTTATCAGCTCCTTGCTCCTAACTTCGGAAAGAAGGATCCTGACTGGGCATACGGCTGGATTCCGGTAGTTGCTCCGATCTGCGGTGCAATTGTAGCTTCTCTTCTTTACATGGCCATTCACTGAGCTGTGTGAAAAGTCAATAGATTTGTACTTGATAATGTAAATTAGTCAGAGGGGAGGGCGGTGGTCACCTACCGCCCTTCCTTTGTGCTCAAATTGAAAGGAGATGAGTCCGTGTTATACGATGTAATTATCATCGGAGCCGGCGTCACCGGATCGGCAGTTGCAAGAGAACTGTCCCGCTATAAACTCAATGTCTGCGTACTGGACAAGGAAGAAGATGTCTGCTGCGGAACTTCCAAGGCAAACAGCGCGATTGTCCATGCAGGCTTTGATGCGGCTCCCGGCTCACTGATGGCGCGCTTTAACGTGCGCGGCAACGAAATGATGGGAGATCTGGCAAAAGATCTCGATATTCCGTTTAAGAGAAACGGCGCAATGGTCGTCTGCATCCACGAGTCCGAGAAAGAGGGGCTCAAGGAACTCTATGACAGAGGAATCGCAAACGGCGTCAAGGAACTGAAGATTCTTAACAGAGAAGAATGTTTGGAGATCGAGCCCAACCTTTCCGATAAGGTAGTAGCAGCTCTGTATGCGCCTACCAGCGGCATTATCTGCCCCTTCATGCTCAATATCGCGATGGCGGAGAACGCCAATGTAAACGGTGTAGACTTCTTCTTCAACACCAAGGTTGAAAAGCTCACACCCGATACCTGCAAGAAATGCGGCCAGCCGATCTGGAAGATCCGCACCAACAACGGCGAGTACAAGACCCGCTACGTCATCAACGCGGCAGGCGTCTACGCAGACTTCTTCCACAATATGGTCTCTGAGAAGAAGATCCATATTACGCCCAGGCGCGGTGACTACTGCCTGCTCGACAAGACAGTAGGAAACCATGTCTCCCATACGATCTTCCCGCAGCCCACAAAGCTCGGCAAGGGCGTCCTTGTTTCCCCGACTATTCACGGAAACCTGATCGTCGGCCCCACCGCTGTGGATATTGAGAACAAGGAAGGCAACAACACGACGGCTGCAGGCATCGCTGACCTGATCGCCAAGGCAGGCGACCACGTTCGCAATCTGCCGATCCGCCAGGTCATCACATCCTTCGCAGGCCTTCGCGCCCACGAGGACGGCCATGAGTTCATCCTCGGTGAAGTCGAGGATGCGCCTCACTTCATCGACTGCGCGGGCATTGAGTCCCCCGGACTTACATCGAGCCCTGCCATCGGCGAGTATATCGGACAGATGATGAAGGAGAAACTCGGTGCCGAGGAGAAGGAAGAGTGGATCGGAACCCGCAAGGGTATCCTCAATCCCGCAAACCTCTCCATTGAAGAGAGAAACGAACTGATCAAGAAGAATCCCGCATACGGCCGGATCATCTGCCGCTGCGAATCCGTCACGGAAGGCGAGATCATCGACGCGATCCACAGACCGCTCGGTGCACGCTCCCTCGACGGCGTAAAGCGCAGGACAAGAGCAGGCATGGGACGCTGCCAGGCAGGTTTCTGCTCACCTCGTACCATGGAGATCATCAATCGTGAACTTGGTCTTCCTCTCACTGAGATCACCAAGAGCGGCGGAGACTCCAAGCTTGTGATCGAGAGAACAAAGGGGGTAGAGGCATGACAAGTTATGATATCGTAATCGTCGGCGGAGGCCCCGCAGGCCTCGCCGCTGCTGTATCTGCCAAGAAGGCGGGGACAGACAGTATTTTGATCATCGAGCGCGACAAAGAGCTCGGCGGAATCCTGAACCAGTGCATCCACAACGGTTTCGGACTTCACACCTTCAAGGAGGAGCTGACCGGCCCCGAATACGCGTACAGGTTTATCCAGCAGGTCCTGGACCTGGGAATTGAGTACAAGCTCGATACCATGGTCATGGATATCAGCACAGACAAAGTCGTCACTGCGATGAACCGCACAGACGGTATGTTTCAGATCAAGGCCGGCGCCGTGATCCTGGCCATGGGATGCAGAGAGAGGCCCAGAGGCGCCCTGAACATCCCCGGATACCGCCCTGCAGGCATCTACAGCGCAGGTACTGCCCAGAGACTGGTCAACATGGAAGGCTATATGCCCGGCCGTGAAGTCGTCATCCTCGGTTCCGGTGACATCGGACTGATCATGGCAAGACGTATGACCTTCGAAGGCGCGATCGTCAAGGTTGTCGCCGAGTTGATGCCTTTCTCCGGCGGTCTTAAGAGAAACATCGTCCAGTGTCTTGACGACTACGGCATTCCGCTCAAGCTCTCCCACACAGTCGTGGACATCGAGGGCAAGGAGCGCGTGA
>DLYC01000121.1:0-2310 GCA_003447895.1 Lachnospiraceae bacterium
AGTCGCTTCTTCGCCATCAGAGCGAGCTGAACCGGGTGACGGGACTGAACCTGGCAATCGCCAATACGTTCCTCCTGCTCTTCGACGTTCTGATGGTGGCAGTGGCCGGATGGCTCTATTTGTCCGGAAAAGTCGAATTCGATGGCTTCCTGCTGCCGGTCCTTGCCCTGATGTCATCTTTTGGCCCGGTTTCGGCGCTGGCGAGCCTTGGAACAACGCTTCAGAATACCATCGCCTCCGGCGGCCGCGTCCTCGATCTTCTCGAGGAGAAGCCCGTGACAGAGGAGATCACCGGGGAGCCGTCTGTGGAATTTGCCGGCGCGCAGTGCCGAAACGTCACCTTCAGCTATGGCGACGAAAATGTGCTCCGGAACTTCTCGCTGAGCATCCATGAGAACCGGATCATCGGCATCGTGGGCGAGAGCGGCTGCGGAAAGTCGACTCTTATGAAGCTCCTGATGCGTTTCTGGTCCGTGGACAAAGGCAGGATCGGAATTGTCAAAAAAGACGCCGAAGCGTCCAAAATCGTTGATATTGAAAAGATCAACACCGCCAACCTTCGGGAGATGGAAAGCTATATGACCCAGGACACGGAGATGTTCAAGGATACGATCGCCAATAATATCCGGATCGCAAAGCTTGACGCGACGCAGGAAGAAATCGAGGCAGCGTGCCGGAAGGCCTCTCTCCACGACTGGATCATGAAGCTTCCGGACGGCTACGACACCAATGTCGGAGAACTCGGCGATACCCTTTCCGGCGGCGAAAAGCAGAGGATCGGCCTTGCCAGAGCGTTTCTCCACGATGCTCCGTTTATGCTTCTGGATGAGCCCACGAGCAACCTGGACAGCCTCAACGAGGCGGTCATCCTGAAGGCCCTCAAAGAGGAGTCGAAAGGAAAGACGGTGCTCCTCGTCTCCCACCGAAAGTCCACCGTCAGAGTAGCCGATGTGGAGATCGCGATGTGATCCGCCCGGATTTGTGACCTGATCCGGAACGTTCGACCGCCAGCAGCGTCCCGCCGCCTGCAGAGGCGGGCGCTTTCTGCGGAAATATAATAGAAAAGAATTGTAAAAAGCAGATGCTTCACAAAATGGATGCATCTGCTTTTTTTAACTCTCTATTTCGATTGCCGCATGGCCGGCTTTCGCACCGCCGGGCGCTGCGCGGCTGGGCGTCGCATGACCGGCTTTCGCACCGCTCTTTTACTGCTTGATGAAATCGATGATCCTGGACGCTTCCGGATCTGTGAGCTCATCGTAGCCTTTGCCGCTCCGGTCCATTCTGTACATTCCCCAAGTTGCGATGTGGTCCTCCCGGTCCTCATAGAGCCTTACCGAAATGTCCTTGTTGCCCTTCTCCTCGACGCCGTAATAAGGCGGCATCTCCTTTTTCAGCGACTGATAATAATCGGCAGCGCGATATCCCAGGACCTCGGAGGGCCAGCCCTCATTCCCGCACTCCGCGATCATTTCGATCCCGATCGTTCCGACCTTTCCGTCCTCTACCGTGACCGTATACTCGCAGGCGGGATAGCCCTGTTTGGCCAAAAGAGGCACTGTAATCAGATACTTCTTCGTCTTCGCATTCTTCTTGTCACTCACGTCCTTCCAAACGGACGGAATCTTTCCCAGTCTGGCCAGAAATTCCTTCTCTTCCAGGTCAGATGTGATCCCCCCGGGCAGAACCAGCGCGTCCATGCCGGAATCCTTCTCTGTAAGCCCTGCTATGTTGCCGGACTTATCCTCCCTGGCCTCAAATTTTCTGTCACCCTTCTCCACTGTGAGCAGCTTCTCTCCGCTCTTTCCCGGCGCCTGTTTGGATGTCTCGGAAACTGTCCACCCGTTTTTGGTGAGCTGCTTCGCCTTGATCGGCATCGTGTACTTCTTCCCGTCGATCGTGACCGTGCTCATCGAGGCGACCGCCTCGGTTGAAAAGACGCGGTAGGTAAAGTCGCTTTCCCCTTTTGTATTCTTCTCCTCAAGTTCCTGACTCCCTGCCGGGACTGTCGCTGTCTCTGCAGCTGCGTTTCCTGTCTGGACTTCCGCCGTCTCTGCGTCTGCGCCTCCTGTCCGGACTGCCGCCGTCTCCACGGCTGCGTTTCCTGCCCCGAGCCCGGACAGGCTGAGCGCCAACGCGGTAAACGGAATCAATATTTTGCCTAACACCATAGTCGTCTCCTTCTATTGATGATGCGCCCCGCGGGGCACCTGTACTTCCCGGTAATTCGCTATGGTATTATCATACCACAGAATCCCTTTACAACACAGTCAGGAAATGACGGGGCTTTCTAAAGCCGGTTGGCCGGAC
>DLYC01000121.1:2419-3315 GCA_003447895.1 Lachnospiraceae bacterium
CTGCAGTTATTATCTATGTTGTCAGAATCCGGAATCATCATGAAATCATCTGAGAATTCATTTTCTTTGTCCGCCCTTATGATCATCGTGAGCGCTGTCCTCTGGGGGCTTTATGGCACTTTCGTCACCGTTCTGACCTCTATGGGCCTTTCGCAGAATGCTTTGGTCTTTCTGCGCATGCTGGCGACCTCTCTGCCGGTCGGCGCCCTGATCTTTCTGACGGACCGCTCCGCTTTCCGCGTCCGCCCGGCGGATGCTCCGCTCTTTCTGGCGAACGGACTGTTCAGCCTGCTCTTTTTTGTCTTCTGCTACACTTCTGCCATCAAAGTGACCAAAATTGCGACCGCTGCAGCGCTTCTCTACACCGCCCCCGCGATCGTCATGGTCCTCTCAGCGGTTTTGTTCCACGAAAAGCTCACGTCCCGCAAAATCTTCTGCTGCCTTCTTGCCGTGGCAGGATGCGCGCTGGCTTCCGGGCTTGGCGGGGAATTGTTTGGGGGCGGGGCCTCTGCAACTTCTGCCGGGGCCTCTGATGCGGCCACGCTTTCTTCCGCGGGCGCTCCGTATTTGGTCTCTCTTCCGGGGATCCTTCTCGGCCTCGGCGCGGGACTCGGTTATGCGCTCTACAGCATTTTCAGCAGAATGATCCTGAATAAGGGGTACTCCGTGTACACAAATGTCTTCTACAGCTTCGGTGTGGCGATGCTTGGTTTCTTTGCGCTCTCCTGCGCGGACGGCAGTATCGCCGAGGTAGCAGAGGATCCCGCGAGGACACTTCTGGGAATTCTCTGCGGTCTTCTCACAGGAAGCCTTGCCTATGTGCTCTATACCACCGGTATGAAGGGAATGGAGACCTCCAGAGCTGCCCAGCTCACCACTATTGAGCCGGTCACAGC
>DLYC01000040.1 GCA_003447895.1 Lachnospiraceae bacterium
GAAGAGCTTCCTCTCCGTCATAGGCTGTGTCCACTTCATAGCCGTCCTGTAAAAGGCTGAATCGGATTCCTTTTACGATATTTTTTTCATCATCAACTACGAGTACCTTTGTCGCCATTCATTTCTCCTCTCTTTTCTGCAGACATGATCATAGCAGGGCAAACCCGGCACGCCCATATCTCATCTGTATCATTCAACGGAAATACAGTCTTTTAACTTTTCAAATACAGAATTTCCTATGCCGCTGACATTCATGATCTCTTCGATCGCGCCGAAGGGTCCGTGGCTCTCTCTGTACCGGATAATCTCAGAGGCTTTGCTCTCCCCGATCCCGGGCAGTGTCATCAGTTCCTCGGCTCCTGCGGTATTGATATTGATGAGCCCCGAAGATTCCGCAGGGCTCTTCGCCCGGCCTGTACGGCCGTCCGCGCCCCGCTCCTCACGGTCCGCCTCTCTTAAGAGCGCGGCTTCCTCCGTCGTAGGGATCTCGATTCTCTCGGTGTCTGACACATAGGCGGCCTGGTTTACATAAGTCCTGTCGGCGTCGTCTCTGTATCCTCCCGCGGCGTTCACGGCATCGATCACCCTGGCTCCCTCAGGAAGCTCATAGACGCCTTCGCGAACTACGGCGCCGCAGACAAACACACCGATGACAGCAGACGGACTCTCCTCTTTCTCCGCAGCTTCTGCGGTGGCGGATGTTCCTGCCCTGCTGTCAGCCTCTTTAAACACAGGCGCTTCTTTTCCGGCACATCCGCAGCACAGGATCAGCGCGGCGGCCAGCGCGGCAGATATTACAATTCTGCTTCTTGTTTTTAATAAAAATATAAATTGAAGTTGCATAGTAATCCCTCTTATTTTCAAGGGACCCGCTATGCGACAACATTATTGTAATCATTCATGTAATATTTTACAAGAATAAATCCCGCGCCGATTTCGATTTTTTATCGGCGCGGGAACACTTTTCATACAAAATATAGTAATTTGGTAATAAATCTACACAATATAAGAGAGTTTTCTCTTTTCCGTGAGGCCTTACGCCTCCTTCTTTTCCACAGCGGTGATCGACGCGTCAAGAATGGCGAACATCTCATCGATCTCTTTTTCGGTGATGACCAGAGGGGGCAGGATCCGGATGATATCCGAACCCGCGTTGATCAGGATCAGCCCGTGGTCCATCGCTTCCGCGATCACACCCTTTACAGGGCCCCTGCACACGATGCCCTGCATAAAGCCCCGTCCGCGTCTGAGGTCACAGAAATCGTGCTTACTGACAAGCTCATCCAGCTTCTTCTCCAGATAAGGCGCTGTCTTTTGGACGTGGTCGGTGATCCCGAGCGCTTCATACTGATCCAGCACTGCGTTTACAGCCGCGCAGGCCAGAGGGTTTCCGCCGTATGTGGTGCCGTGATCTCCCGCGGTGAGGGACCTGTCCGCGACCTTCTGCGTCATCATAAACGCGCCGACCGGAATGCCGCAGCCGAGTGCTTTGGCCGAAGTCATAAGATCCGGCCTGATCCCGAACTTCTGCCAGGCAAACATATAACCGGTGCGCCCCATGCCGCACTGCACTTCGTCAAAGATCAGAAGGATATCCCTCTTGTCGCAGAGATCTCTGACCGCCTTGAGGAACTCCTCCCCGGCCGGCACGATGCCGCCTTCTCCCTGCACCACTTCCATTATGATCGCGCAGGTTTTCTCCGTCACCGCTTCCAGCACGCTGTCAAAGTCATTCATCTTCGCAAAGTGCGCCTCGCAGGGCATGGTGCCGAAGGCCTCCCTGTAGTGACTGTTTCCGGTCACGGAGAGTGCGCCGTAGGTGCGTCCGTGGAAGGAGTGCTCGAGCGCCACGACCTGGTGGTCACCGGCCCCGTCTCTCATGTAGCCGTATTTGATGGCCGCCTTGAGCGCGCCCTCGACCGCTTCCGCTCCGGAATTGCAGAAGAAGATCCTGTCCATTCCGCTGATCTTTTTGAGTCTGTGCGCGGCGGTGATGGCAGGCACATTGTAAAAGTAATTGGACGTGTGCAGTATTTTGCCGATCTGCTTCTCCAGCGCTTTGTTATAGTAGCTGTTGCTGTATCCGAGCGCGAAGACGCCGATCCCGGACATAAAATCCAGGTATTTTTTGCCCTCCGTGTCATAGAGGTACACGTCTTCGCCGTGGTCGAGCACGACCTGGTAGCGGTTGTAAGTGTGCAGAATGTCCTGCTCCGCCTGTTCGATCAACGCCTTCATCGTTCCTGTATTCTCGCTCATCTCTCTCCCCTCGCGATCAGTTCATCCAATCGGTTCATCCAATCAGTTCATATCCGTATCTGTCTTCAGATGGAACATCGTTCCGATTCCCTTCTCGGTAAAGAACTCCAGAAGCATGCTGTGCGGAACTCTGCCGTCCAGTATATGGACCCTGTGCACGCCGCCCCGCACTGCCTCCGTGCAGTTTGTGAGCTTGGGCAGCATGCCGCCTCCGATGAGGCCGTCCTCGATCAGCTTCTCCGCTTCCGCGATGGTGATCCGCCCGATAAAGGAATCCGGGTCATTGATGTCCCTGTAGAGGCCGGCGATATCTGTCAGATACACCAGCTTGTCGGCCTTGACCGCTCTCGCGATCGCGCTGGCCGCTTCATCCGCGTTGATGTTGAATGTGTCAAAATTCTCATCCATGCCGATCGGCGCGACGATCGGAAGATAGTCGTTGTCCAAGAGGTCGTAGAGGATCTTGGGTTTTACGCCGCAGATCTCGCCGACAAATCCGATGTCCTGTCCGTCGGAATACTTCTTGTTGACTGTGAGAAGCCTTCCGTCCTTGCCGCTGATCCCGACAGCCTTGACGCCGAGTTCCTCCACAAGGCGCACCAGGTTCTTGTTGACTCTTCCCAGCACCATCTCGGCGATCTCCATGGTCTCTTCATCTGTCACGCGAAGTCCGTTGATGAATTTGGCTTCCTTGCCGCTCTTTTTCACCCAGCTGCTGATCGCCTTGCCGCCTCCGTGCACGATGATGGGCTTAAAGCCTACCAGCTTTAAAAGCGTCACGTCCTTGATGACATTCCTCTGCAGCTCCTCGTTCTCCATGGCGCTTCCGCCGTATTTGATCACGACGATCTTTCGGTTGAATTTCTGGATATAGGGCAGCGCCTCGATCAGGACTGAAGCCTTGCGCTGCGCTTCGCTCTGTTCACGGTTCAAATAAGTTTCCATATTCCTTCTGCCTCCTTGATTCTGCTGCAGGTCTCAGCTTCTGTAGTCAGCATTGATACTTACATAGTCATAGGTGAGGTCGCAGCCCCAGGCCGTCGCCTCCGCATCTCCCATATGCATGTCCGCGAGGATCACGACTTTCTCGCCGGAAAGAAGCTCCGTAGCTTTCTCCTCACTGTAATCCGCTGCGCTGCCGCCGGTGAAGATCAGCATTTTCTCCTCTCCCTCGCCAAAATACAGATCACAGTTCTCGGGATCAAACTGTACGCCCGAGTATCCCAGCGCGCACAGGACTCTCCCCCAGTTGGCGTCTTTTCCGAACACAGCTGCCTTCGTGAGGTTCGATGTGATCACGCTCTTTGCCAGAACTCTGGCATTTTCGAGGCTGTCCGCATGGATGACTCTCGTCTCGATGAGCTTTGTGCAGCCTTCCCCGTCTCCGGCCATCTTCATGGCGAGCTCTTTGCAGACAGCTCTGAGCGCCTCATAGACAGCGGCGTAGTCCTCGCTGTTTTCATCCTCGATCACGGCGTTTCCGGCAAGTCCGTTTGCAAGGACCAGCAGCGTGTCGTTCGTGGAGGTATCTCCGTCGACGGAGATCATGTTGAAGGTCTCCTGCACGATCTCGCTGAGCGCTTTCTGAAGAAGGGACTTGCTGATTGCCGCGTCCGTCGTCACATAGGCCAGCATCGTGCACATGTTGGGATGGATCATTCCCGATCCCTTGGACATGCCGCCGATCACCGCTTTCTTTCCGCCGACTTCAAACTCATACGCGGTCTCCTTGTGCACGGTATCGGTCGTCATGATCGCCTTTGCAGCGGCTGTACCCGCTTCAAGGCCGGCACACTTGGACGCCGCCAGCATGCGGACGCCTTCCCGGATCCTGTCGATCGGAAGCTGGAAGCCGATCACGCCTGTCGAGCCCACCAGTACGGAATTTTCATCAATTCCGAGACATTTGGCCGCTTCCTGCGCCGTCTGTCTGCAGTACTCCATCCCTTCGCGTCCCGTGCAGGCATTCGCGATCCCGGAGTTTACGATCACGCAATGGGCCGGTGCGCCGCTGTAGACAAGGTCCCTGTCCCAGATTACAGGCGCTGCCTTTACGACGTTGGTGGTGAAGGTCCCCGCGCTCACACAGGTCGCTTCACTAAAGACCATCGCCATGTCGGTTCTTCCTTCATATTTAATATGCGCGGCTGCGGATGCCGCTTCGAATCCCTTTGCAGCCGTTACGCCGCCCTCGATCTTCTTCATCCCATGTCCTCCGTCTCATTCTCGATAAATCTTGTTATGTTCGCTTCGTTGAGAACAAATTCATAATAATTGCAGTCCTGCCTGTATGTCCAGCCTATGTGTTTCCAGAAAGCGTTTCCCGCGTCATTTTTGGAAAACGCGATCAGGGCGATCTTGTTGATCTTCTGCTCCTTCAGCACGTTCATACAATATATGACCATCTTCGTTCCGATCCCCTGTCTTCTGCAGGACTTGGTCACGCACACATGATAAAAGCTCGCCTGCCTTCCGTCATGTCCGCAGAGGATCGCGCCGACGATCCTGTCTCCCTGACAGGCCACCACGCTGGTCGTGGGATTTCTTTTTAAAAATCTCTCGATATCTTCTCTCGAGTCATCGATGCTCCGGATCCCGAAGCCCCGGATGCTGAGCCAAAGGCGGTGTACCTTGTCATAATCCTCCGGCACCATGGGACGAATCAATGTATTTTCCATTTCACCCCTCAGTTTTTGCGCTGTTTATGAACCGCTGTATATAATATCACACTTTTTCATTAAATAAAGAAGAAATTTGCAATTCAATATTTTGGTTCTTATTCATTGTATGCATCTTTTATGCATTATAATCGGATTATATGCACATTGCAATGTATATTTTGCAATTAATATTAATTTATATTCATAATTACTCTTGCATTTCACACAATGCTGATGTATAGTACTGCATTGTAAGAACTGCTTACAGCAAAAAAATAAAATTGATGATAGAAAACGGAGGAACAACAAATGTCCGAACAGAAAGAAAAAGTAATCCTTGCCTACAGCGGCGGGCTTGACACCACAGCGATCATTCCGTGGCTCAAAGAGAACTATAACTTCGACGTAATCTGCGTCTGCATCGACTGCGGCCAGGAAGAAGAACTCGATCACCTCGAAGAGAGAGCGAAATACTGCGGCGCCTCCAAACTCTATATTCTGGATGTCAATGACGAATTCGCGGAGGAATACATCGTTCCCTGTGTTCAGGCACACGCCGTTTACGAGAACAAGTATCTTCTGGGCACCTCCATGGCCCGCCCTCTGATTGCCAAGAAGCTCGTCGAGATCGCCCGCAAGGAAGGCGCGACAACGATCTGCCACGGCGCGACCGGAAAAGGAAATGACCAGATCCGTTTCGAGCTCGGAATCAAGGCCCTTGCGCCCGACCTTCGGATCATCGCGGCATGGCGAAGCGACAAGTGGAATATGGACTCCCGTGAGTCCGAGATCGCCTTCTGCAAGGCGCACGGAATCGACCTTCCCTTCTCCGCTGACAGCAGCTACAGCCGCGACCGCAACCTCTGGCACATCAGCCACGAGGGACTTGAGCTCGAGGATCCTTCCCTGATGCCCAACTACGACCATCTTCTGGTCCTGAGCAAGACTCCCATGAAGGCCCCCGATGAGATCACCTATGTGACCATGACCTTCGAGCAGGGCGTTCCCAAGAGCATCAACGGCGAAGAGATGAAAGTTGCCGACATCATCCGTAAGCTCAACAAGCTGGGCGGCGAGAACGGAATCGGCATCATCGATATCGTCGAGAACCGCGTAGTCGGCATGAAGTCCCGCGGCGTCTATGAGACCCCCGGCGGAACCATCCTGATGGAAGCCCACCAGCAGCTCGAAGAGCTGGTGCTCGACCGCAAGACTTATGAAGTCAAGGACGAGATCGGCCACAAGTTCGCAAGCCTCGTCTACGAGGGCAAGTGGTTCTCTCCTCTTCGCGAGGCGGAGCAGGCCTTCATCGAGTCCACACAGAAATATGTGACGGGCGAAGTGAAGTTCGGCCTCTACAAGGGCAACATCATTAAGGCCGGGACCACTTCTCCCTACAGCCTCTACAATGAGAGCCTTGCCTCCTTCACGACCGGTGATCTCTATGACCACCATGACGCAGAGGGCTTCATCAACCTCTTCGGTCTTCCCGAGAAGGTGCGCGCGATGAAGATGCAGGCAGCCGGCGTTCTCACCAAGGACTGATCGGTCCTTCTGCCGGGGACTCATCCCCTGCACACAATCTTTTGCATAAGAGATCCTGATTTTTGTAAACCGGTGTTCCCGATTGGGGACACCGGTTTTTTTCTCCGGTACGCAAACGCTTCCATTCAGGAAACTTCC
>DLYC01000091.1:0-189 GCA_003447895.1 Lachnospiraceae bacterium
AGAAGCTCCCGAAAGCGAGGAGCCCGCAACACAAGAGAACGGCACCTCTGCCGTGGAGGCTCTGCAGGAGGCGGCCGCGGAAGGCACTGCCGGGGAAGGCGGAGCCACACAGGAAGGGGAAGAAGATCTGAAGCCGTAAGCAGCGTGCCCAAATCGTGCATATTCGTTTGTGCAGCCTTATGCTAAAAT
>DLYC01000091.1:262-3064 GCA_003447895.1 Lachnospiraceae bacterium
ACAAGGCGCGGAGCGCCTCTGGACGTCCATAGTCCCGAATACGAAGCATTTGGGGCTATGACCGGTATGCACAATTGAGGAAGAGAGGAATACAGTATTGAGACTGCAGGATCAGGTATACGAGCTTTACAAGAAAAATATTTGCGAAAACATGGAAGAGAATCGCAGGGGAGCCCTCGCAATGAAGGAGGCGCTCGAAAAATCCCCCCTGAATTATAAGGGGGTAATGGAAAAGACCCTGCAGATTCCCAAGGTCTTTGACCGGGAGACAGTGGAGCACTTTTCTAAGATCACAGAGATCTCCGTCAGGATCTTCGACAAGGTGGTCCATGAGTACAAAAAGAATCCGGAATACCGGAAGCTCTTTCCGTTTTCGAAGGAACTGGAGGAGCTGATCCTTCTGCCGCCTTCCTATGACGGAAATCTTGCCATCGCGCGGCTGGACATCTTCTATGACCAGAGCACCGGGGATTTCCGCTTCTGTGAGATCAATACGGACGGCACGGCGGCAATGTACAGGGATCTGGAAATGCGAAAAGCCCTGATCTATAACCCTGCGCATAAGGCGGCAGAAGAGAAGTTTGACCTAAGACCCTTTGAACTGTTCGATTCATGGGTACAGACTTTCCTTGGGCTCTACGACACCTATGACCAAAAAAGAGAACATCCCTTCGTGGTAATGGCCGATTTTCTGGAAAACGCGACGATCAAGGAGTTTGAGGAGTTTAAGCGAAGCTTTGAGAAGGCCGGGATCCAATGTGAGATCTGTGATATCAGGACTCTCAGGTATACAGGCGGCGCTCTTTACACAGAGGAAGGCAGACGGATCGATGCCGTTTACAGAAGAGCCGTGACCGCGGATATTATGGACCACTATGAGGAAGTCCGCGATTTCATCGAGGCGGTCCGAAATGACGACGTATTTGTGGCCGGCGCCTTTCAGACCCAGATCATCCACAACAAATGGATCTTCCATGTCCTTCGCCACGAAAGCACTAAGGCTTTCCTTACCGAGGAGGAGGTATCTTTTGTCGAAGAGCATATCCCCCTCACGCTGGAATTGTCTGACGGATACATTTCTCTTGAGGAAGTGAGAAGGACAAAGGACAGATGGATCATCAAGCCCATGGACGCATATGCTTCAAAGGGAATCTATGCGGCGGGCAAGGATTACGCGCAGGCGGACTGGGACAGACTGACGGGGGACCTCTACGGAAAGGGGTATCTCTGCCAGGAGTACTGCAGACAGTATATGACGGAAAATATAGATTTTGCCTGGGGAGACGGAGAGTGGCATCCTTACATCAATATGCCCGGGCTCTATGTCTACAACGGGAAATTCGCCGGCGTTCTGATGCGCATGGCCTGTGGAGAGAACATCATCGTGGCGCATGAAAATGAGCGCACGGTTCCGGTATTTCAGGTTTAACTCACTTGACGTCAAAACATTGTGAATATATCATGAGAAACGAATTCAAAATCCTTATACTTATATGCAAAACAGCTGAGAAAGAAAAACAATGTTAAAAGACTTTTGGGCGAGACTGGATCAAAAATATCTGAAAATCTGTAAGTACGCTTCCATCACGGTTCTTGTTACGGCGATCGTCGGGGCAATTATCTTCAGCACAGGTGATTTCTGGGCCAAGCTGTGGTCGATCTTCGCGGCCGTGCTAAGACCGATCATCATTGGCGGGATCATAAGCTACCTCTTAGAACCTGTCATAAAGAAACTGGAAAGCCTGTTTAATCGGGATAAAAAGCACAAATGGGCGAGACCGCTCGGGGTTTTGCTGACTTTTGCCGTGATTGCCGCAGCAGCGCTGGCAGTTCTTTCCACGCTGGCAGTATCGATCTACAGAAATGTGGGTTCTTTGGATTTTGGCGCAATCAAGGAAATGCTGCAAAGCTTCGGAAATGATTACGCCGAGATCATGAAGGAGCTGGAAGAGAAACTGGCATCCCTGAATCTGTCCACAGAATCGATCTCCAAGTTCCTGTCGCAGTCAGCTGAGGCAGTTCAGAACTTCTTCTCGGGATTATTGTTCGGCGTCATCTTCGCAATCTATTTCCTTTTGGATGAAAATGATGGCATTTTCGGGTACTGGAAAAGGGCGTTCCGACTGATCTTCGGTGACGATCAGCAGGAGAAATTCGCATTGTTTGTAAAAGATGCGGACAATGCGTTTTCCGGCTACATCAGAGGCCAGCTCGTAGACGCAACAATTGTAGGAGTTCTGGCTACGATCGCGCTCACGATCGCAGGCGTTCCCTATGCTGCGGTTGTCGGTGCCTGCATCGGTTTCGGAAATCTGATCCCTTACTTCGGCCCTATTGTGGGTTATGTGGCAACGATTCTTGCCTGCCTTCCTACCGAACAGTACGGCAAGATGGTCCTCGGTTTAGTGATCATTGCGGTCATCATGTTTATTGACGGCAATGTCATTAATCCCAAACTTCTTTCTGACAATATCAATGTCCATCCGCTTCTTGTGGTCGCGGCCTTGATCGCCGGCGGCGCGGTAGGCGGTATCGCGGGTATGCTGATCGCCGTTCCCACGGCGGCGCTCATAAAGCTTCAGTTTGACCGATATCTGGACGGATTGGAAAAGCGAAAGCAGCCGAGAAGACGATAGAAAAGAAATGATCGGATCATAAATGTCCGGATTTAAAATGGCCGGATCCGGCGCATAAAATCCGTTTCAGAAATTTACTAAAATACCGGTTGACAAATATTGCTCTCTTTTGTATACTATAAAAGCTGACTGATACAGACAGCGAACAAATATGGCGAGATAGCTC
>DLYC01000091.1:3126-4203 GCA_003447895.1 Lachnospiraceae bacterium
TGGCTAGAGCACGCGGTTCATACCCGCGGTGTCGAGGGTTCAAGTCCCCCTCTCGCTACGAAAGAGAGAAGGAAAACGCTTTATGCGTTTTCCTTTTTTTATCACCTAAAACTCATAACACAGTCGGAAAGCAAGGGAAAAAGCAAATGAACGGACCAATCGCTGCGCTTTTGGCCGCAATGATGAGTGCGGCCGCTGTGCTGGGCAGTGCAGACTGCACGGGCATCATACAGGAAGCGAATGCCCAAATAGAAGAGGAGAGCAGGAAGGAAGAAGCTTCCCGCTTTCTGGTCGCGATCGACCCGGGCCATCAGGGGCAGGGAAACTTCGAACAGGAGCCGATCGGACCGGGAGCCGGCGAGACCAAGAACAAGGTGGCCGGGGGAACAACGGGCGTTTCGACCGGTGTCAGGGAGTTCGAACTCACACTGGATATAGGCCTTCAGCTCCGGGATGCCCTTCTCGAAAAAGGCTATGAGGTCCTGATGATCCGCGAGACCCACGATGTCAATATTTCCAATGCCGAGAGGGCGCAGATGGCCAATGAGGCAAACGCCGATCTGTTTATAAGGCTCCATGCCAACGGATCCGAGAGCTCCTCTGTGACGGGTGTCATCACGATGTGCCAGACAGCATCCAATCCCTACAACGGGGACCTTTACAGTAAGTCCAGGGAGCTCTCAGAGGAGATCCTGGAGGCTTATGTGGAGGAGACGGGGCTTGCCAACAGAGGAATCCAGGAAACGAACTCCATGAGCGGGATCAACTGGTGCAACGTCCCGGTCACGATCCTGGAAATGGGCTTTATGACGAATCCTCAGGAAGATGAGCTGATGCAGGATGATGATTTTCAGGTCAAAATGGTGAACGGGATCGTCAAGGGGATAGAGTCCTATCTGGAAGATAAGGAACCCGCGCGCCGGGAGGAGGCGGAAAACTCCGAAGAAGCCGCGGAAGCGGCGACCACCGAAGAGGCGGCTGAAGCGGGTACGACCACCGAAGCGGCAGCGGAAGCGGTAACCTCCGAAGAAGCAGCTGAGGCGGCAGCAACCTCCGAGGAAGCCGCGGAAGCGGCGA
>DLYC01000074.1 GCA_003447895.1 Lachnospiraceae bacterium
GGGATCCCGTCGGAGAATATCTTCATCCTCCAGTCGGGGAATGTGCTGGAGATCACGCCGGACCACGCGGAGATCGTAGGCGATGTGCCCGTGGGCAACATCCTGGTAGACGGACTCGGCGTAGGTGATGTCGGAAATATCGTCTTAAGAGACAGGCAGCACCTGGCGGAGGACGGGATCGTGATCGTGTCCTTTGCTATGCGGGAGGGGACTTGCAGCGTCGTCTCCATGCCGGAGATCGAGTCCAGGGGATTTGTGTATATCAAAGAGGCGGAAGAACTGATTAACGGCGCAGTCGCGGTGGCGCAGGACGCCCTGTTCCTGTGTCAGGACCGCGGAACCATCGACCGCGGAAAGATCAAGGCGACAGTTCGCGACAACCTCAGCGACTATTTCTGGAAAAAGACCCAGAGAAGGCCCATGGTCCTTCCGATGATCATCGAGATCGGATAAAACGCTTCGCGGGCAGGCCTTGAAAGGAGGCATCTAGTGAAAAAGATACGCACCACAATCGGCATCGTATTTGATACCGTGTCGAGCTTTGTCATCTACGCGCTGATCGCGGCGGCAATCCTCTTCATCGCGGGACAGGTGAGGCATTATTACAATGTCGGATACGGTATTTTCTCCCAGCAGGGCAAGGATGCCACAGGTACCGGCAAGGTCGTGGAATTCACCGTGGAGGAGCATATGTCGGCTTCTTCCCTGGGGCAGAAGCTGGAGGAGGCGGGACTGGTCGAGTCCGCAAGGCTCTTCGTCCTCCAGGAAAAGGTGTCGGATTTCTCGGGCCTGTACAAGCCGGGAACTTATATGCTCTCCTCTGAGATGACGGCGGAGGAAATCCTGAGGATCATCTCGGGGACGGACGTCTCGCCCTACGCGACGACGGCGGAACCGGCGCAGGAGGAAGCGGCGAAGTAGGAAGTGCGGATATGATCAATCAGCCGGATGAGAACTTGTACAGAAGCGGGGCGGCGGAGCCCCGGGAGAGCCGGTGCGACGAGCCAAAAGACAGACGCGGCGACGGGACAGAAGAGAGCCCGTGCGGCGTGTCAGAGGGCAGCCGCAGCGGCGGCCTTCTTGCGCAGCTTTCCCTGCAGAAAGATATGGCCGAGCGCATCAGTGTGTTCGCGGAATCCCTCCACGCGGAGGAGTCGCCCGCGCTGAGAGATCTTGAGGAAGAGGCGCTCGCAAACAATATACCGATCATACGTCCCCAGACCAGGGGACTGATTCAGTGCATCCTCGAGATGCTGGACCCCGCGCGGATCCTCGAAGTGGGGGCCGCGGTGGGCTATTCCGCCCTGGTCATGAATACGTACGCCCCCTCTGACTGCAGCATTGTGACGATCGAGAGAGATGCCGGGAGGGCGGCACAGGCGAGAAAGAACTTTGAGAAATTCGGAGCGGACCGGATCACCCTGCTGGAAGGGGATGCGGCTCAGATCCTGCCGGGTCTCAGCGGTTCTTTCGATTTTATTTTTATGGACGCGGCGAAGGGTCAGTACATCCGCTTTCTGCCGGATGTGGTAAGGCTCCTTCGGCCGGGCGGCGTCCTTTTGTCCGACAATGTGCTCAAGGACGGCGAGATCCTCTCGTCCAAGTTCGCGGTGACGCGGAGGGACCGGACGATCCACAAGAGAATGCGGGAGTATCTGAGCGCGATCTCCGGAGATGAGCGGCTCCGAACGGTCCTTCTGGAGACCGGAGACGGCGCCGCGCTGTCGGTCAGACGCCGGCAGGCCGCGCAGCCGCAGGAAGCGTGCGCTGCAGACGGCACAGGAGCCGGGAACTGCGGGAAAGCGCACTGAAAGGCTCTCAAAGACAGAAAAGAGACGGAATATGGAAGTTAAGACGAATTACAGAAGGCCGGAGCTCCTTCTTCCCGCCAAGGACCTGGAAGTCCTGAAGACGGCGGTGAGATACGGCGCCGACGCCGTGTATATCGGCGGGGAGGCCTACGGACTTCGGGCCAAAGCCAGAAATTTTTCGCCCGAGGATATGGCGGAAGGCATCCGATATGCCCACGAGAGGGGCGTGAAGGTCTTCGTCACGGCCAACATTCTCGCGCATAACAGCGACCTCGATGGCGCGGGGCAATATTTTGAACAGCTTGGAGAGCTGAAGCCGGACGCGATCCTCGTGGCGGACCCGGGCATGTTCTCCCTGGCCAGGGAGCGGTGTCCCGAGATCCCTCTCCACATATCGACCCAGGCCAACAACACCAATTATGAGACCTTCAACTTCTGGTTCAGGATGGGCGCGGAGAGAGTGGTCTGCGCGAGGGAGCTCAGCCTTATCGAGATCGCGCAGATCCGGAGCCGGATCCCCGAGGACAAGGAGATCGAGGCCTTTATCCACGGTGCGATGTGCATCTCCTATTCGGGAAGGTGCCTTTTGTCCAATTACTTCACGGGGAGAGATGCCAACCACGGCGCCTGCACCCATCCCTGCCGCTGGAAGTACGCGGTGATGGAGGAGTCGAGACCGGGCGTTTACCTTCCGGTGGAAGAGAACGAGCGGGGCACATTTGTGTTCAACTCCAGGGACCTGTGCATGATCGAACACATCCCGGACCTTCTGAGAGCGGGCGTGGACAGCTTCAAGATCGAGGGTCGCATGAAGACGGCGCTCTACGTGGCCTCGGTGGCGCGGGCCTATCGGAAAGCCATTGACGACTGCCTGGAGAGCGAGGAACTCTACACGTCGCGGATCCCGCAGTATCAGGAGGAGATCCGAAAGTGCACCTACCGGCGCTTTACCACCGGCTTCTACTACGGAAGGCCCGGAGATGAGGCGATGGTCTACGACAGCAACACGTATGTCAACGAAGCGGTCTTTCTCGGCATCGTGGAGAAGATCACGGACCGGAAACTGGCCCGGATCATGCAGCGCAACAAGTTCTGCGTCGGGGACCGGATCGAGATCATGAAGCCGGACGGAAGGGACATCCCGGTGGTCGTGGCTTCGATGTACGACAGCGAAGGCGTGTCAAAAGACAGCGCCCCGCATCCCAAAGAGATCCTGGACCTGGATCTTCGGCTTTGGGACGATCCTTCTGTGCCGGCACAGGCGGAGGAGGGAGATCTCCTGAGAGTCGTCATGAAAGAGCCGGAAGGAGCGACCTGACCACTTCAGGTGTATTTAAAACAGGTAAAAGTATTTTTACTATAAAAAAGGGGAAGAGATTATGAAGATCATAGTAGTTGGATGCGGAAAGGTCGGCGCGGCAGTAACTGCCCAGCTGAGCCGCGAAGGACATGATATCGCTGTCATAGACGTGAACACCGGTGTTTTGACAGATATTTCAAACAACTATGACGTAATGGGCGTGATCGGAAACGGCGCGAGCCACGCCGTGCAGCTGGAAGCCGGCATTGAGAAGGCGGACCTTCTGGTAGCGGCGACGGATTCCGATGAGCTGAATCTGCTCTGCTGCCTGATCGCGAAGAAAGCCGGCGGCTGCAGCACGATCGCGAGAGTGCGAAATCCCGTTTACAACGGAGAAGTTGGCTTCATCAAAGAGGAGCTGGGACTTTCTCTTACGGTCAATCCGGAATACGCGGCGGCCACAGAAGCCGCGAGAGTCCTCCGCTTTCCTTCCGCCGTGCAGATCGAGACATTTGCCAAAGGAAAGGTTGAGATCGTCAAGGTAAGGATTCCCGAAAACTCCGTTCTGGACGGGTGCCCCCTGGCGCAGATCCACAAGAGGACCGGCACGGACGTGCTGATCTGCACAGTGGAGAGAGGAGACCAGGTGGAGATCCCCAACGGCGCGTTTGTGCTTCGGACAGGAGACGTCATCAGTATCGTGGCCTCGAGAGAGAACACCAGGGACTTCGTGGCCAGGATCGGTCTCAAGAGCCGGAGAGTGCGCGACTGCATGATCATCGGCGGCGGAACGATCGCTTTCTATCTGGCGCAGCAGCTCCTCGATTCGGGAATCCGCGTCAAGATTATCGAAAAGGACAGGGACCGCTGCGAGATGCTCAGCGACCAGCTCCCCAAGGCGACCATTATCAACGCCGACGGCGCGGACCAGAATATCCTCATGGAAGAGGGCATCAAGGAGTGCGAGTCCTTCGTCACACTGACGGGGCTCGATGAAGAGAACCTCTTTTTGTCCATGTTCGCCCAGCACTCCTCCAAGGCCAAGGTCATCACCAAGGTGGACCGTCTGGCTTTTGACGAGATCATCAAGAGACTGGACCTGGGGACCCTTCTTCACCCCAAGAACATCACCGCGGACAACATCGTGCGCTATGTGCGCGCCCTTCAGAATTCCTACGGCAGTAACATGGAATCTCTCTACAAGATCATTGACGACAAGGTAGAGGCGCTCGAGTTTATTGTCGGAAAGGACTCACCCATCGTGGGAATCCCGCTCTCCGAGCTCAAGGTAAAGCCGAATGTCCTGATCGCCTGCATCAGCCGCGGCGAAAGGATCATTATCCCGAACGGCACAACGCAGATCAATGCCGGTGACAGTGTAGTAGTGGTCACATCTCATCTGGGATGCCGCGATATCGAGGATATTCTCAAGTAAGAGTCAGGAGGCGTATATGAATTATTCCATTATCAGGAGGATACTGGGTGTTGTCACGCAGTTTATCGGCGCCTTTCTGATCCTTCCTGCAATCTGCGGACTGTTTTATCACGAGAAACAGGCCATCGTCTACGCGGTCCTGGCGGTGATCTACTTCGGGGTCGGAAGACTGATCGCCTCCTTTGAGCTGAAGAGCCAGGCTTATTACGCGAGAGAGGGACTGGTCGTTGTCGGCCTCAGCTGGATCGTCCTGAGTATTCTGGGGGCCATTCCCCTTGTGATCACAAAGGACATCCCGAGCTTTACGAATGCCCTCTTCGAGACGGTATCCGGCTTTACGACGACCGGATCGAGCATTCTCTCCGACGTCGAGGCACTCAGCCACACCGGACTTTTCTGGCGAAGCTTCACCCACTGGGTCGGCGGCATGGGCGTCATCGTCTTCATCCTGGCCATCATGCCGATGACCGGCGGCTACAACATGCACCTGATGCGCGCGGAGAGCCCCGGCCCTTCGGTCGGCAAGCTCGTCCCGAAGATGCGCGACTCCGCCAAGATCCTTTACATGATATATCTGGGCCTGACCATCTTTGAGATCGTTCTCCTCGCGGTCGTCGGCATGCCGCTGTTCGACGCGATCACGATCTCCTTCGGTTCCGCCGGTACCGGCGGCTTCGCGGTGCGCAATTCCGGCATGGCGGACTATTCCCTCCTCATGCAGACGATCATCGCGATCTTCATCCTGATGTTCGGCATCAACTTCAACTTCTATTTCTTCCTGCTCGGAAAGCATAAGAAGGACGCGTTCCGCATGACGGAGGTCCGCTGGTACGGCCTCATCGTGCTCGTATCCGTGATCCTGATCACGTCCAACATCTACCGGTTCCATTACTACCCGACGGTCCGGCGCTGCCTGCACGAGGCCCTGTTCCAGGTCGCCTCGATCATCACGACGACGGGCTTCGCCTCCGCGGACTTCAACCTGTGGCCGAACCTCTCCAAGGAGATCCTCGTGATCCTGATGTTCATCGGCGCCTGCGCGGGCAGCACGGGCGGCGGCTTCAAGGTGT
>DLYC01000042.1:0-1236 GCA_003447895.1 Lachnospiraceae bacterium
CTGTGGTCGGATCCGTGTACTCGAAATCTACCGTATAGACAACGCCGTATACGGAGAAGGAATCGCTCTGGAAGCCGACTACGTCGACGGTGTTCTCGGCGACGCCTTTTGCGTCGACATCGATGGTCTGCGCGCCCTGTTCTGTGAAGTGGACGCCTTCTACGTTTGTGCCCTGTTCGATGGTCTCTGTGTTCTTGTAGTTGATGCGCACATCAACCATGCCCTGGGGTTCCACGGGCTTGCCATTTGCGTCTGTGAATGTGATATCGAAGAAACGGCCGCCGGTAACTTCCTTGTTTTCGCCGACTGCTTCGTTTGCTTCGCTGAGGTACTTCTGATAGGAAGCACCTGTGAGTTCCTTGACGCTCAGCTGAACGCCTTCAGGGAGCTTTGCGGACTCGTCGAAGGACGCAGTTACTGTGTAGCTGCCGCCGTCATAGTCAAGTTTGCCGGAAGCATAAGCTGCCGCAGGAGCTTCCTCCTGAACAGGCTCTGCCTCTTCTGCCTTTGCTTCCTCTTCTGTGGCGTTTTCTTCCGCAGCCACTGCCTCTTCTTCTGCCTTTGCGATCTCTTCGGTGGTTGCCGCCGCTGCGCTCTCTTCTACGGTCTCAGCTGCGGAAGCCTCTTCGGTCTTGCCGTTCTTCTTATCCAGATAAGCCTGAAGCTTCTCTGCGTCAAAAGCTACTGTTGTGTCCAGGGAGCCGTCATCGTTCCACTCAAGGGTATATTTTGCCTCGCCTGCGGTATTGAGGGTCAGAAGATCCTCGGCGGAGATGGTCATCTCAAGGAAGCCCTCGATGGATTCGGGCTTTGCAGTGACGGTTCCGTTGGTGAGCTTCTCGCCGCCGACCTTTGTGCATGTATCGGAATTGAATGTGATGACTGCCTTGCGCTCTGTTACATCACCGTTTCCGTTGTACTCTTCTTCAATCTCAAAGCTGCCTGCATTGCCCAGATCATCCGCTTCGCGGTCTGTTCCGATGAATACACGGCTCTCGTACTTATTAATATCGTCAACTTCGTCTTCTGTCATGCTGATGGACAGAGGAAGTTCATACTCAGTCTTCGCGTTGGTGGCGTTGAGTTTGCCTGCCGGGATCTCGAATGCAATATGAAGGATGACATCCTGCTCAGGATCGAGCTTAGTGCTGTCGTCAAGCTTCTCCCAGTCATCACTGCCGCCATTCTCAGGGATATAGTAGATGCCGGTCCTGCCGGTAAGAAGTCTCTCGAAAC
>DLYC01000042.1:1310-5878 GCA_003447895.1 Lachnospiraceae bacterium
TTTTCGGGCTCAGCGATATCGGCTGCCTTCTGCGTAGTAGCCGCAGCGGCCGCCTCTGTGGTTCCTGCCGCACCGCTCTGTGTGGAGCCGGTGGTCGTGCCTGCAGCGGTCCCTTCGGTCACACCTGTGGGAGCTCCTTCGGTCTCGCCTGCAGAAGCCTCTTCCGTTGCCGCTCCGCTCGATGTCTCAGCGGTCTCAGGCTCTTCGTGCTTATAGCAGGCCTCGGAGTGGACGTGCACTTCCTTGCCGCAGGTGAGCTGCATCTCGTAGCACTCGTCCGTATGCTGATGGCCTTCGGATTCCTCCTGTCCGCAGATCAGGTTTCCGTCGGCGTCATAGCACTCTTCTGTATGATGGTGTCCTTCGGACTCTTCCTGTCCGCAGATCAGAACACGCGTATAACAGTCCGGAGTATGTTCGTGTTCTTCCATACCACAGACCGTCTCAGCTTCCAAGGTAAGGGCCGGGAGCAGTAAAGCATAGGTTGTACTGAAAACTACTATGCAGGACAATATGCTGATTGCACTGCGCAGCTTTCTTCTTACTGCTTTACGATTCAAATACTCTCTGATTCGTCTCATGATGTTCTTCATCTTCTGTACCTCTTTACCGCTGTTTGTTCTAAATCTTGCGATCTGATTATCGTCTTTATGTCCGGACGTACTCGTTATGATTCTCTCATCGATTCTATTTGACAAGTCCGAACGCCTTCATAGGCCACACTTTAAAGATCAGCTCTCCTACGATCTGGTCATTTGCTATACAGCCGACTGCCGCGTTTCGCGAATCGATCGATACCGCCCGGTGATCTCCCATCACGAAGATCCTGCTCTCCGGCACCTGATACGGGAGCTCTATATTGGTCTCTCCCAGTTCATGTTCGTCTACATAGGGCTCATCGAGCAACTCGCCGTTTACATATACGTAACCGTCCTTGTCGATGTCGACCCAATCGCCAGGTCCGGCGATGTACCGCTTCACCAATAGCCTGTTGTTATAGTAGAAAGCGATGATGTCGCCCTGCTTGAGTTTTCCGGCCTTTTTGGAAACTACGATGTCTCCGTCAGACAACGTCGGCGTCATCGACGAGCCGTAAATCTGGAGCACCGGCATCCACAGCGTTGCGACCAGGACCGCGACAGCCGCGACTGTGATCAGAGTGAACACCGTACTTCGGATCGTGTTCCTGTACCTGGTCTTGTACCGTTCCCTTTTCAGCTCCGATTCAAGTTCTGAAAGCTCCGGCCTTCGTTTTCTCTTTTGTCTGATTTCTTTATTCAGTTCATCCGTATTTTTCTTTACGTCACTCAATCTTCTGCCTCGTATTCAAAATATTGTATATTCGGCGTAACCGTTACATTTTCAAAGATATGGATCCGGGCGCCTGCGTCCCGGGTCTCTTATTGTCTTCTGCAATCAGATCAGGATCCGGAGCGGATCACGATCTGCTCAAGTCTTGCGATCACGCTGTCCAGCGATGCGGTCTTGTCCAGATCCGCTCTGCACCTCTCAAGCTCTCTCCTGAGACGGCGGTTTTCCAGGCGGAGCCTGTCCGCTTCCTTGGTCTCATCCACCAGCATCTCCAGAAGTTCTGTCCTTGTGAGCTTTTTCAGATCCCTGTGCAGATTTTCTTCCTCACTCACAGAACTGCGGCCGTTCCCAAGCATGCCTCCCATTTTCCTGAGGCCGTTCCTGAGTCCGTCCGCCGCACTGCTGTTACCGGATGCCTTCGTATCCTTATGTTTCGTCACTTTTTGTTCATCCATACTGTACTGTCTTCTCCGGGGACCTCAGTCGGTCCTTTCCAAACAATCCGTCGTAAAAAAGCATGGAGATGGTCTACTTAATAGTAGTCTCGCAACTCCGTTCTGTCAAAGAAAAAAATAATATTTTCTATCGCTTTGGTCAATTTTACGGCCATTACGTAATATATTTCGTAACACCCCGTGTTTTCACTTAAACCCTTTAAGTTTTTACGAAAATTTTACTATATGCCACTGATTCTCCCAAAAAGGGTATAAAAATACGAGACGCTTGCTTTATGACTGTATAATTAGTAATCGCAATCATCCCTGCTATTCTTTATCCCAATATACACAAGTAATTATATGATTTTCCCCCGAGTCAATCAAGTAATATTCTTGGAAATTCAGAAGAATTTCGTTATATTTTTGTAATATTCTTTAATGCCGTTATCTTTTGGCGACTTTGTCGTTAAGGCCGCACCGCCCCTCTTCCCTTACTCCACCGATTTGAGTGACTCCACCATATCGATCTTCCTGATATAGAAATAGGAGAAAAAATTGACGGACAGCGAAAAGAGAACGGTGAGGACCACAGCGTACAGGTAGCTTCTCCCATGGAGTCCGCGCCCAAAGATCATGTAGTCCATCTCGATCGTTCCAATCAGCCATCTGTGGAGCCATTTGCCCAGAAAGAGCCCGGCCAGGGCGCCCATGAGGGTCAGGAAGATGTTCTCGCGATAGACATAGGAGGCCGTCTCGCCGTCGTAGAAGCCCAAAACCTTGAGGGTCGCGAGCTCGCGGAGGCGCTCTGTGACATTGATGTTGGTCAGATTGAACAGCACAAGGAAAGCCAGGGCCGCCGCCGCAGAAATGATGATCCAGACGACGATATCCAGGCTCTGCATGCTCTCGTTGAAGCGGTCCCGCAGCTCGCCGATGCGGCTGTATGTGATGACGCCGTTAAGCCGGGAAACACGGTCAGCGATCGCCTCCGAGCTGAGGTCGGCCTCCGGGGCGGCGTCGCCGCTTTGGGCCGCGCCGCTCTCCGGGGCAGTCACCGTCTTCACCAGAAGGAGGTTGTCATGCGGGCTCTCGGAGAAGATCATCTTATAATAAGAAGAAGTCATATAAATATGGTGGTTTACATAGTTCTCGCAGATGCCGCCCACCACTGCCTGATATTCCTTTTCATCGCTGTCCAGCAGTGTGACCTGGTCGCCCTCTTTGATCCCCAGGATATCACTCATCTTCTCGTCGATAATGATCGTCCCGTCGGTCGGCGCAAGGTGCGGAAGATCGCCGACCTTCCCGTAGCGCCGAAGGCCGTCCGCCCTGGGATAGAGACATATATAATCCTGCGCGACAGAATGGAAGTCCGTGGCGCCGGGGACGTCCGATGACGCTTTGGCTTCCTGGGCGGAATCGCCGCCTGCGGGAGCAGAATTGCCGTCGGTCTCTTTTTTGGCATCTGAGGCGGAGTCGTCCGCCGGCACGCTCCACGCCGACGATGCCTGCAGAATGACGTTGTCCACTGTGCCCTCGTCCGTGCGCACACTGACAGAGCGCTCGTAGCAGCCCATGAAGGACTCGATGCCCGGCTCCGCCTCCAGTTCCCGCATGAGCTCCGCCCTGTCCGAAGGCGTAAGGTCACTGCTGATCGAAACCGACGCGCTGTAGGGCATCAGGTCGTCAAACTGCCACTTGAGCACATCGAAGATGGAATCCCTGAGGCCGTAGCCCGTCGCCAGAAGCGCCGTGCAGCCCGCGATTCCCACGATGGTCATCCAGAAGCGCTTCTTATAGCGAAAGAGGTTTCGCACGCTGACTTTCTGGATAAAGGACAGATGTTTCCAAATGAAGGGGATCCGCTCGAGGAAGATCCTCTTGCCGGGCTTGGGCGCGCGGGGGCGAAGGAGCTCAGCGGGTTTGGAACGCAGCGTGGCATAGCAGGCCGCAAAGGCTGCTCCCGCCGTCGCAAGGACGGCTGCCCCGAGTGAATACAGGGCAACCACCGGTGAAATGCTGACTTCCAGCCTTGGCAGAAGGTAGAGAATGCCCCACTCATAGTAGATCAGGGACGGCAGCGCGATCCAGCCAAAAATCAGCCCGGCCCCGCCTCCGACAAGGCTCGCGGCAAGCGCGTAGCCGATATACTTGATCGAAATCGCCGGTGTGGAGAAGCCAAGCGCCTTGAGGGTCCCGATCTCTGAGCGGTGATCTTCCACCATTCTGGTCATGGACGTCAGCGAGCTGAGCGCCGCTACGAGGAAGAAGATCAGCGGAAAGACGTCAGCCAGGTCGCTCATCCTGTCTGAGTCCTCCGAAAACTCCACATAACTGCGGATCGTATCCCGGCCCAGAATGAACCACTCCCCGCTGTCCGTCAGCATGCCGGACAGCGCGCCGCCGCCTCCGCTTCCCGATTCCGCGATCCCCTGGATCAGGGCGGCCATCATATCCGTAAAAGTAGCTTCCTGCGACACCTGCTCGCGCCGGATCGCGGCGCGCTCCTTGGCGAGGGGCTCGATATCCTCAATAAAGGCGTCCACCTTTTCCTCATAGGTCTTGTCCCTGTAGCAGTTATACTTGGACAGGCCCTCCAGTTCCAGGTAGATCTGCGAATAGATCTTCCTGACAAAGCAATCTTTGGGCAAAACGACGAAGCCGTTCACGCTGCCGTTTCCCACACTGGAGTTCTCCCTGGTGCGGGAGATGTAGACAGGGCTGTGGGCGATCCCGACGATCGTGTAGGTGTGCTTCGTGGAATGGGAGTTTGAGGAGGGCTGACCGGATGAGGCGCCGGAATCGGCTGTCGGGTCTGCC
>DLYC01000213.1 GCA_003447895.1 Lachnospiraceae bacterium
AACTTTACGATCAGCAAATACGGACTTGTCGCTCTGTGCGCGCAGGGAAATTACAATTCGCTCAAGTCGGTGACTCTCTGGAACACGATCTTCAGGATCCGGGAGAGCAGCCCCGAACTTAAGGAAGCGCTTTATCAGATCGAAAAGGCCGGCGAACTGGACACTATTTTGACAGAGAGCGGAAAAGCGATGCAGGAAGCCGCCTACGTAATGACGAAGGCCAACATTTATTTCTGCTGGGCACACCTTGCTTTCTTCGCCGTGCTCTTCGCGATCCTGTCCGTCATTGTCCTTGAGTTCATTGACAATGACAGAAGATAACAAGTTCTATATTGCTAACTTGGTTAAATTGCGCTAATATTAATTAAGTGTCGCTAACACGCAGCACAATTTACCAAGGAGGACTTTGTTATGTTCAAGTTATGGGGCAAGCTCGGTGCTTTTACCTGCGGTCTTTTGTTTGGAACGGCAGGAATCGCTATTTTGAAAAGTGACGACGCCAAGAATGCATATACACATGTCACGGCCGCTGTGAAGCGCGGATGTGACGGTGTTATGAAAACAGCAACGACGATCAAAGAGAACTGCGAAGACATAAACGCAGCCGCGGATGAGATCAATGAAGAGCGCGCAAAGCGAAAAGAGGAGAAGGAAATCGCTGACGCGAAGGCTCTCCTCACTTCCCGTGAGGAAAAAGCGGAGTAAACATATTGGCAGTTGCAATGAGGCTGGCCTTTGAAAGGCCCGCCTCCTTTCTATTTGGGTAAACGCACGATATGAAATGCACAATACTACACGAGACATCCCGGCGCATGCGAGTCCATATGGCGGGGAGCCGTATGACGCTCAGGCAGGCGGACCTTCTGGAATACTACCTCAGAAACAAGACTTTCATCACCGATGCAAAGGTCAACGACAGGACCGGGGACGCCATCATTTTCTATAAGAAAGGAATCGATCACCGAGCGCTTGTCATCGACGCGCTAAGGCGCTTTCGCTATGACGACGAGGAGACGGCGGCGCTTGTTCCCGAACAGACCGGAAGAGCCCTGAACCGCCGCTACGAGGAGAAGCTGGTATTGACCGTTCTGGGAAGGGGCGTCCGGGAGCTGTTCTTCCCCGCGCCGCTCCGGAATGTCGTCACGGTGGTCCAAAGCATCCGTTTTATCAAAGAAGGCCTTCAGAGCCTTCTGCGCGGGCGGATCGAGGTCGCTGTCCTGGACGCGAGCGCGATCACGGCTTCTATGCTGAGGGGCGACTTTAAGACCGCTTCCTCTGTCATGTTCCTTCTTAAGGTCGGCGGGATCTTGGAGGAATGGACGCACCGCAAGTCGGTGGACGACCTCGCAAGGTCCATGTCTCTCAAGATCGACAAGGTCTGGCTCCGGTCCGAGGAGGGCGAGATTTTGGCAGATGTGCGCTCCGTCAAGGTCGGGGACGAGATCATCGTCCACACCTCCAACGTGATTCCGCTCGACGGCAAAGTCGTGGAAGGGGAGCTGACTGTGAACCAGGCCTCCATGACCGGGGAGTCCGTCCCTGTTCCCAAGTCTGTGGGCGGCTATGTCTACGCGGGAACCGTTGTCGAGGAGGGGGACGCCGTCATCGAGGTGACCAAGGCCGCCGGAACCGGCAAATATGACCAGATCGTCCGCATGATCGAGGAGTCGGAGAAGCTGAAATCCAATACGGAGACCCGGGCCTTCCATCTCGCGGACCGGCTGGTCCCCTACAGCCTTGCGGGCACGGTGATCACCTGGCTGATCACGAGAGATGTAAACAGGGCGCTCTCCTTCCTCATGGTGGATTTTTCCTGCGCGCTCAAGCTCTCCATGCCGCTCTCCGTCCTCTCCGCGATCCGCGAGGCGGGCGAATACAATATCACCGTCAAGGGCGGAAAGTTCCTGGAGGCGGCCGCGAAGGCGGACACAGTCGTATTCGACAAGACCGGCACGCTGACGCACGCGACCCCGGAAGTTGTGGAGATCGTGACCTTCGGCGGGGCTGACGAGGCCGAATGCCTGCGGCTTGCCGCGTGTCTGGAGGAGCACTATCCTCACTCGATCGCAAACGCGGTGGTCAATGAAGCGGCGAAGCGGGGCATTGTCCACGACGAAATGCACTCCAAGGTGCAGTATGTGGTGGCGCACGGCATCTCCAGCTCTGTAGACGGCAAAAAAGCGCTGATCGGAAGTTATCACTTCATCTTCGAAGACGAGGGCTGCAGGGTGCCGGAGGGAGAAGAAGAAAAGCTGGCTTCTCTCTCACCGGCCTACTCGCACTTATTCCTTGCGCTGGACGGAACGCTCATCGCCGTACTGTGCATCTTCGATCCCCTTCGCGCGGAAGCTTCCTCTGTGATCGATTCGCTTCACACCCTGGGCATCCGCAAAGTCTGTATGATGACAGGCGATAACCGGCGCACCGCCGAAGCGATCGCGCATACGCTCAATATCGATGAATTCCGGGCGGAAGTCCTGCCGGATGAAAAGGCGGCCTTTGTTCGCAAGGAGCGCTCGGGCGGGCACACCGTCATCATGATCGGGGACGGTGTCAACGATACGCCCGCTCTGTCCGAGGCAGATGTGGGAGTCGCGATCAGTGACGGCGCCGCCATCGCAAGAGAAGTGGCCGATATCACGATCTCATCGGACAGCCTCACACAGCTCCTGGTCCTTCGAAAGATCAGCACGCAGCTGATGCGGCGGATCGGTTTCCATTACCGCTTTATCATCTCCTTCAATGCGATGCTCATCGCGCTGGGCGCGTTCGGCGTCCTGCCGCCGGCGACGTCGGCGCTTTTGCACAACGGGTCGACGATTGTGTCGGGGCTTTGGAGTATGACGGATCTGCTCAAGGAGCCGTAAAAAAGTTTCTGTCGCTGCACTCGTGCGGCGGACTCTTTGGTGGATCGGGATGATGTGCCCGGTGAAAAGGTGTTGAATTCGCGGAGTTTCTCTATGATCCTCCCTGCGCTCCGGAGGGGGAACCGCCGCGAAACTCACCGGCTGCTCTGATGACCAGCCGGTTCGGACAGCGCTTGCTTTCGGGCTGCAGGAACTGCAGCCCTCATCCCCCTCCTTCGCTTGTACGGATCATGAGAAACTTGCCGCTCATTCAAGACCATTTTCCCCGGGCACATCAATCCCTTCCAGACATCTGGCCGCCAATTACACTCATCATTTCTCAGGGCGTCTTTAGACGCCCTGCTGAAGGAACATCAACTTTAAAAGGCGTTCCCAAGAGAGAACGCCTTTTCATAATTGTCGCCGCTTTTCAGAACTTATTCAGGGATGTTGCATTTATACAAACGCAGCATCCCCTTTTTGTAATATCCGGACAGTAAAGGGAGCCCGCACACCCGGTGGCAGAAACTATCCCGAGTGAGCCCGGGAGATCTTTCCCCGCTTAGTGCGGCAGCACTGTAAAGTCAGTTTATGCCAATGCGGCACCCAGCGCTTTGCAGGCTTCTGTTGCATCGTCATCGGGCTCGTTATTGGCCATAACGCTGTCGACTACCAGGTTTGCGCCCGCGTCGCGCGCTTCGTCTTCCCAAAGGCGCATCCACTCGCCGTCTCCCCATCCGTAGGAGCCGAACAGGGCGATCTTCTTTCCGGACAGCGCGCCCTTGACATCGTCCCACATAGGCTGATACTCCGCTTCCTCGAGCTGCTCAGCGCCCATCGCGGGGCATCCGAATGCGATTCCGTCGTACTCTGCTACCGCGTCCGCCGTGAAATCGCTCGGTCCCAGCATGACCGCTTCCGCGCCCTTGGACTGAACGCCCTCTGCGACCGCATTTGCCATAGCCTCTGTGTTTCCTGTTCCGCTCCAGTAAACGACTGCCACTTTGCTCATTTTCTTTTCTTCCTTTCCAAAATATAGTTGCTTTAATTTTCCTGCAGCGTCCCGCGCTGCGGTAATCTATGGATCAAGG
>DLYC01000206.1 GCA_003447895.1 Lachnospiraceae bacterium
ACGCTGCCCTCTCACGGCAGAATCATGGGTTCGAATCCCGTACGGGTCACTAAGCTGTCAGTTCCGACTGACAGCTTTGTTTTTGCAATTTGGCATTTGCAGCTCTACTGCGGTAAGTTTTCAGAAATTGCTTGCATTTTCGTGTAAATTGTGGTAATTTCCTAATGTTAATACTGTACTTTGAAGTGGGCTTGCAAGTCCACTTTTTTGATGTCCGGAACGCGAAAGAGCCGGGAGGGCATCGGCAGAGGAGAGATATGGCGAAGAAATCATCCGGTAAACAGAGGATTGAGGAAGAAGCTGAAAAGCTTGCCGCTTCTATAGCCGAAAAGCACGGCGTCCGCATCTATGATGTGGAATATGTAAAGGAAGGGCCTGAGTATTATCTCAATATCTACATTGACAAGGACGGCGGAGTGGGGATCCTGGACTGCGAGGCAGTCAGCAGGGAACTCTCGGACCGCCTCGATGAAGAAGACCTGATCCGGGAAGCCTATACGCTGGTCGTATCGAGCCCGGGACTGGGAAGAGCCCTGACCAAGGACAGGCACCTTCAGAACAGCATAGGAGAGAAGGTGGAAGGGAAGCTCTACAAGAGCGATCCCGAGATCGGCGGCAAAGATTTCGAAGGAATCTTAAGAGCCTGGGACAAAGAGACCGTGACGATCGAGACAGAACCCGTGCACAAGGCGGCCGGGAAGAATAAAAAGGATGCACAGAAACAGGAGATCAGCGATGACGAGCCCGTCACGATGGTGATCTCCAGGAAAAATATCGCTGTACTGAGGCTGTACCTGGACCTGTGAAGATCCCGGGAAAGCCCGATGCAGATGCAGAAGGGGATGACTGCAGATGAAGAGAGGTCAAAAGACGGATTCCGGAAAAGGAGACAAAATGAACAAAGCACTTGAAGAAGCAATCAGATTGCTGGAAGTAGAAAAAAATATTAAGAGAGATATTTTGTTCGAGGCAATTGAAAACGCGCTCTTGACAGCGTGCAGAAGTAATTACGGCAAGGCGGACAATATCAGAGTATTCGTTGACCGCGATACGTTCGAGTTTTTCTGCATAGCGGAGAAAGAAGTCGTGGAGACCAGGGACGATGTGGAAGACGCGCTTCTTCAGATTCCCCTGGAGGATGCGGTGAAGATCAAACCCGCGGCACAGGTCGGTGACACTGTGGACGTACAGATCGACAGTCAGTCTTTTGGCAGAATCGCAACGCAGATCGCGAAGAACGTGATCCTTCAGAAGATCCGTGAAGAGGAGCGGAGCGCAGTCTACTCGATCATCAATGAAAATCTGAAAAAGGTCATGACAGGTACGGTACGCCGCATGGATGACAGCGGAAATATCATTATCGACCTGGAAGTTTCCGAGGGACTTCTCACGAAGGCCGAGCAGGTTCCTTCCGAGAATCTCATGATCGGCGAGCGCGTCAAGGTCTTTGTCTTCGATGTGCGCAAATCCAACAGAGGAACCAGGATCCTGGTCAGCAGGAAACACCCCGATCTTGTGAGAAGGCTCTTTGAGAGTGAAGTGGCCGAGATCGAGGATAAGACCGTCGAGATCAAGAGCATTGCCCGTGAAGCGGGAAGCAGGACAAAGATTGCGGTCTATTCCACGAACCCGAATGTGGACGCGGTCGGCGCGTGCGTAGGTATGAACGGAATCAGGGTCAACAGTATTGTCAGGGAACTTCGCGGTGAAAAGATCGATATCATCAACTGGGACGAGAACCCCGGAAACCTGATCCAGAACGCGCTGTCACCTTCCAAGATCGTCGCGGTATTCGCGGATCCTGAAGAAAAGACAGCAAAGGTTGTCGTTCCGGATTACCAGCTTTCACTCGCGATCGGCAAAGAGGGACAGAACGCGCGTCTTGCCGCCAAGCTCACAGGCTATAAGATCGATATTAAGAGCGAGACGCAGGCCAAGGATGCGCCCGGCTTCCGGTACGAAGACTACATCGACGACGAGTATTACGATGAGTATGAGGAAGGCGAGTATGAAGATGAGGAGTACTCTGAAGAGGAGGGGACCGATACAGAGTACTCGGAAGAGGAATACACCGGTGAGGAGGCAGATCCTGCCGATGCTCCCGAAGCGGACGATGTGAGCGAAGAAGAGTAAGAAAGAAAAAACCATTCCGGAAGGTACAGGAGATAAAATGCCGAAGAAAATTCCAACCCGCAGATGTACGGGGTGCGGAGAGATGAAGGATAAAAAGGAACTGATCCGGGTCGTGAGGGCGCCTGACGGCACTATCGCGGTCGACAGGACGGGGAAGATGAACGGAAGAGGGGCCTATCTCTGCGACAATCTGTCCTGCCTTCAGAAAGCGCAGAAAAAGCGCTCTCTGCAGAGATCTCTGAGCACGAATATACCGGACGAGATCTTCGGCGAACTCGAAAAGAGATGGGAGGTGCCGCAGGATGGATAGAGTCTTATCACTATTGGGCATCACGCAGAAGGCCGGAAAACTTGTCAGCGGCTCGTTTATGTGCGAGGAAGCCATAAAAAGCCGGAAGGCCAGGCTCGTGATCATAGCGGGCGACGCCCAAAAGAACACGGTTGGTACGATCGGAAATAAGTGTAAGTATTATAATATACCGTTCTGCTTCTACGGTACCAAAGAAGCACTAGGCCACGCCATTGGCAAGGGGGAGCGTTCCTGCATTGCTGTGACGGACCGGGGGCTGGCGGATAGCATTGATAAGCTGCTCAGCAGCGGGAAGAAAGAGGAGTAAATGGCGACAGAGAATACAGGTGCAAATGAGAATAAAAAAGCGGGAGAAGGCGTAAAGAGACCCAGACCGGCTGACGGAAAGACTCCTGCCAAAAAGAAAAGGATCATCATCGTGACAGGTGATGGCGGCGCAAAGGGCCGTCAGTCTTCGGGTCAGCGGAGTGCCTATTCGAGTTCAGGAGCATACTCCGGCGGTTCAAGCGGCTCTTATTCCGGCGGCGCAGGCAGAAATCCCAGGAAAACGGGTTCCGGACAGAGCGGACAGAGCGCTCCCAGAAGGGAAAGAGAAGGCTTTGCGGGCGGACGCGCAAGGACTGAGTCCAAACCCGCGCCTCACAAGATCATCCGTCCGAGTGTAAAGCCCATGACTATGGAAGTGGACTACCATAAGCCCGTGGCGCCTCAGAGACAGCCCAGAAAGACGGAAGAAGCGGTAAGAGAGCAGGAGGTCGTAAGACAGGAGGCCGCAGAAGCTGCTGTCAGGGAAATGGACGCGGCAAAGGCGCCCCAGACTGACAAGGCGGACGCGGTGGCCGCGCAAACCCCTGTAAGAGCTGAGGAGAAGGCTCCTGAAGTGACCGCTCCCGCAGAGGCTGCAGCGGCAGCGGAGACGGACAGACCTGCTGCTGTGAAGGAACAGGCAAATACGGCGGAGCCCGAGAGAGAAATGTCCGGCGCAGCGAATGCGGAAGCACAGGACAAGAAGGTCAATCCTGCGGAGCAGGAGGCTTCCGCACAGGAGACAGCCCAGAGAGATTATCGCCCGGCAGCGCAGAGAGACAGGAGCGGGCAGAGCCAGGGCGCAGGCCGCAGAGACAGCCGCGGATCGGAGCAGGGCGGATTCCGTCAGGGCCGCTCCGGCGATCAGGGCACAGGCCGCAGAGA
>DLYC01000125.1 GCA_003447895.1 Lachnospiraceae bacterium
CCTACAACATCCCCAGGATCCGGAGCTCTTTGGCTATCCTCAAGGACGGACAGGCGGTGTTTACCAATCTCGAGAAAGTGTACCTGTACAGGTATGTTTTTGCCAAGGGGGTCAGGGCGGATGACCCGATGCCGCTCGAGACGGAGAAAATCTCGAAGATCCCGGATCTGGACATCCGCGCGGCGGTGATCCAGATTCTGCAGGACCGGAAGAATCCGGCGTACAGGGACAATACGTTATTCCAGGACAAGCTCCTGTGGATCGCGCGAAGCTACGCGCGGCAGGGGGTATGTTACGCGGAGATTTCCGACACCACCCTGGTCAAAAAAGAGAGCGCCCGCAAGATGCTGGCCCAGGTCCACGCAGTGATGCCGGCCGTCACGAGAGAGACCGGCGTGCTTCTCAGGTTTTTGGCGGCCATACGAAGGATCCCGCTGACCATCGTGAAGGATCGGGTGGAGACGGGAGACTACTTCAAAGAAAACTTAGAGACGCTGCAGGCCATTGTCAGCGACCCTTACGTCGCCGGCAGTGATATCATAGGGGAGGAGCTCAACGATATCCGCGACATCGAGCCGGTCCTTCACGAAATCGTCCGGATCGCGCAGGCGGATCCCGGATTTGTCGTAAGGATCCACGCGGGCGAGAACGACGGCCTTCGCGACAACATCGCGAACAGCCTCCGATGTGTGCAGGCGGCACTCTCCTCGGGACAGAGGATGCCCTATATCCGCATCGGACACGGGCTATACACGCCGGATCTGCGGCGCGCGAAGGGACAGGCCCTGATCCGCATGCTGAAAGAGAGCGGCGCGGTTCTGGAGTTTCAGATCACCTCCAACGTGCGCCTCAACAACCTGAGCGGCATGAAGAGGCATCCCCTCAAGGAGTATCTGTCCTACGGGATCGGGTGCGTGCAGGGAACGGACGGAGGCGCTCTGTACGGGAGCGACTCCATCGATGAGCAGCTCTCCCTTGAGAAGATGCTGGGCCTTAGTGACAAAGAGATGCACAGGATGCGGCAGTGTGAAGACATTGTGCTCGCGCGGTGCCTCAAGGCCTTTGAGGACAAGTCCGCAGCCTATGAGAAGATCCGGAACGAGACTTCCGAAGAGGAGGACCACAGCATTTCCCTGATCGGAAAGAGGTCTCTTCCGGCATCGGATGTTTTGGCGGACAGGATCCGGGAGATGCCGGCGGACAAGAAGCCGATCGTGATCGTCGGCGGAAGCTTCAGTCATGACAATCACAAGGTGAAGATGTCGGAGGAGAACCGGAAACGGATCGACGACCTCCTTGAGAGGGAAGACCCGGAGAAGACCTTCTTTGTGATCGGACATACGCTGAGAGGCTATGAGCAGTACCTGGTGAAGAAGAATGATGGAAGGTTTCAGGTTTTTGCCATGGTGCCGTCCATGATCACAGAGGGAGAAGCCAAGCGGCTCAGAAGCAGCAGGGTGGGAATCCGGGTTTCCATCGAGCCGGTGCCGATGGGGACCTACAAGAGCTTTGCCTACGAGATCTTCAAGCGGCGGCCGTCCACGCTGATCGCCTTCGACGGCAACATCGCGGGCGCCAACATGATCCAGGAGGCCAAGAACAGCAAGTACCCCTGCGAGATCTATGTCAGCAGCCGGTGCAAGGCGCTGAAGGTGAAGGCAGATTCGCTCGAGGGATATGTGAAGCTGTTCTGAGGCGCTGAATAATTATAAAAGTTGTAATTTTTTTGTAAGGATTCTCTGATAGGAACGTTATTTAAAGTATATACGGTGCACGGCACCGGTCATAAAGGGAAAATCCATGGAAGATACCGCAATCATCGATCTGTATTGGAAGAGGGACGAGAAGGCCATCGAAGAGACGGATCGCAAATACGGAAACTATTGTTACACAGTGGCGGACAACATCCTGAACAACCGCGAGGACTCGGAAGAGTGTGTCAGCGACACCTGGCTGAGGGCCTGGAACAGCATGCCTCCTAAGAGGCCGTCTGTCCTGCGCGCTTTTTTGGCCAAAATAGCGCGGAATCTGGCTTTTGACAGATACAGGGCCAAGAACGCGGCCAAGAGGGGAAAAGGCGCGATGGGAACAGTTCTGAGCGAACTGTCGGAGTGCGCGGACGTTGCCGGAAACTGGAACGCGGAAGAAGCCTATGCGGCGAAAGAACTGAAGGAGGCTATTAACCGGTTTGCAGAACAGCTTCCCGAGAGGGAGTGCAACCTGTTTGTGAGGAGATACTTTTTTGCAGAGGCGATCCCGGATATCGCGCAGAGATATCAGATGACGGAGAACAACGTCACGGTGAGCCTCAGCAGAATCAGAAAAAAGCTCCGCAAATATCTGACAGAAGGGGGATTTATGGGATGAGAGCGGAGGATCTGTTCGAAGCGATCGGGGGGATCGATGAAGATCTGATCGCGCGAAGTGAAATGAGAGCGAAAGCTGCGCAGAAGGAATTGAAAGGCGCGGAAGCCGGGCAGGGAAGAAACAGTGCGGAAGCCGCGCAGAGTCAAAAAAGTGCGGAAGCCGCGCAGCGAAGAAAAATCGCGGCACACAAAAGGCGAAGGAGAGCCAGGATCTACAAGTACACGGTGATCGCGCTGGCATCCGCGGCAGCGGTCTTTATTCTGCTCATGGTGAGAGACTTTACAGGGTCCGACAGACTGAACACTTCTTCGGAGCAGGGAACGGAAGTCGCGAACAACTCCAACCTTCCGAAGGACACTCAGATCGAAGCGGCGGAGGATTCCCAGGACGACGAAGCCCGCACAGAGTCGGAAGGAGCGCCCAGCGCTTCCCAAGAGGCGGAGAAGGAGACTGATTCCGACAGACAGGCGGATGCGGCCACGCAGTC
>DLYC01000280.1:0-10898 GCA_003447895.1 Lachnospiraceae bacterium
TCGACATCATGAGCCATCTGGGAACACATGCGGAGTGCCCTTATCACCACGATGACAACTGGCCGGATGTCACGGCGCTTCCGCTGACAACGTTCGTAGGCCGCGGCGTCTATGTGGATTTCAAGGATACGGTGGCTCCCTACACCCACATCACGAAAGCGGATCTTGACAGGGTGGCTTACAAGGTTAAAGAGGGCGATATCGTCATCATCGATTCTTCCTATAAGCTCGAGCCCTTCACAAAGGCGACCAACACGGAAGCAGACAAGAGGCTCCTGGTCAATGCCGAGTCCGCAGAGTGGTTCCGCGATCACAAGGTAAAGGCCGTGGGCTTCGGTGACGGTGTTTCCATCGAGAACTGCAACGAAGACGTTAAGCCTTTCCATGACATTCTTCTTGCGGAGAACATCATCTTCATCGAAGTGCTCAAGAACCTCGAGTATCTCGAAAAGGATGTATTCTTCATGTCCTTCTCCCCGCTTCCGATCGTGGGCCTGGATTCCAGCCCGGTTCACGCGTATGCAATTGAAGGAATTAAGGAGTTTTCAGAATAAAGGAGTGTTCACAGTATGAGAATAGCAGTTATTGGCGCAGGCGCCATGGGCTCCATTTACGGAGGACATCTTTCTTTACACAATGACGTTTATCTTGTAGATACCAATCCGAATGTGGTCGCTGCCGTTAATGAAAACGGACTTAAGCTCCAGGAATACGGAACAGACAACCTGTATCATCCCAAGGCCGTCACCTCCACGGAGGGAATCGAGCCCGTTGATCTGATCATACTCTTTGTCAAGGCTCTGTTTTCAAAGGCCGCCCTTGCCGGCAACAAGGCACTCATCGGACCCGACACCTATGTGCTGACACTTCAGAACGGTTCCGGCCATGAAGATATTTTGGGAGAGTTCGTCGACCAGGACCACATCATTATCGGTACCACAGAGGACAACGGCGCTGTGCTCGGCATGGGCTATATCCGCCACGGCGGAGAGGGCAACACCAATGTCGGCATGCTGGTGGAGGACAAGAACGGCTTCCTTCCCAAGCTCAAGGAATCCTTTGACGCATGCGGATTTAATGTGCGGATCCACTCCGTGATCCAGCAGCTGATCTGGGACAAACTGTTCACCAATGTCTCCCTCAGTGCCGTAACGGGTGTCCTGCAGTGCAACATCGGCTATATAGCCGGCAACGAGTACGCCTGGAAGATGACCACGGCGCTGATCCACGAGGCCGTCGAAGTCGCACATGCCATGGGACTGAAGGCGGACGAGGAAGAGATCACCGAGAAGGTCCGCAAGACCTCCGTAGGATCTCCGGAGGGCGTGACTTCCATCTGCGCGGACATTCGCGCGGGAAGAAGAACGGAAGTCGACACCATCAGCGGCTCTGTGGTGAGAGCGGCGAAGAAAGTCGGCGTGAGCGTACCGACCCATGAGTTTGTCGTGAACACGATCCATGCTCTGGAAGGCAGACCGAAGGAATAAGCGTCTGCAGCTAATTTGAGAATAGGTGAGATATACTTCTTCACTATTTTAGATTTTTTTATTTTCAAAGGAGGGTAACAAATGAAAAAGAAAGCTATTGCGCTTATGCTCACAGCTGTTATGGCACTGAGCCTTGCAGCATGCGGCGGCGGAGCTACAACGACGAGAGAGGACACGGGAGCATCCTCAGGCGCAGCGGCAGGCGGCAGCAGCGCCAAGGTTAAGGTCGATCCTTACGCAGGCGATGAAGTCAAGATCGCTTACATCGCACACGATATCGGAACTCCCAACAACCAGGGTTGGAAAGAGGGTATCGAGAGAGAATGCGCATCCTGGTCCAACATCAAAGTCGATTCCTACGGCGCGGAAGAGTCCGCTGAGACCCAGGTTCAGATCATGACAGACTGCATCAACCAGGGTTACAACGCGATCATCCTGCAGTGCTCCGACGGAACCGCTCTGGCTCCCAGCGTAAAGCAGGCTGAGGAAGCCGGCATCCCGGTCATCACCGTAAACCTTGACTGCGCAAGCGACACCATTCACAGCGCACTGGTCATGGCCGTTGACTACGACGCAGGCCGTATGGCAGCGGACAAGATGGCTGAGCAGATGGGCGGATCCGGCAAGATCGCGATCATCCAGGGTGTTCCCGGACTTGAGCGTACGGACAACCTTGAGAAGGGCTTCCGTGATACCATCGCCAACTATTCCGGCATCGAGATCGTAGACGCACAGTCCGCTTCCTTCCAGAAGGATACCGCTATGACTGTCATGAACTCCTTCCTGCAGTCCTATCCGGATCTTAAGGGTGTATTCGCCATCAACGACGCAATGGCAGAAGGTGCCGCTCTTGCAGCACAGTCCGCCAACAAGAAGGGCCAGATCGTAATCTGGGGCGCTGACGGTGAGAAGGACGCTCTGGCAATGATCGAGAGCGGCGACATGGCCGGCACGATCTACACCAACAGCTGGGACGAAGGATCTACAGCAGCGAAGATCGCTCTGCTCATGATTGGTTCCGAGTATGATTACACATGCCTGACCGCAACTCCCAAGGTCATCATGGAGCCCATCGTTGTAACTAAAGAGAACGTTGGCACTATTGCTGAGGAAGATCGCTGGTAAGCTTTTTTTTCAGTGAGAAAGGACGGGCGGGGATCTCTGTGATACCCGCCCTTATGCACTCCCGGGGGGAAGTTTGCGGCCCGGAAGGACCGCGGCCGGGGCAAACAGTCCCCAAAGGCGGGATTTTGACCGGGAATGTATATGAGAGGAGGAATTAACAAGTGAAACGGATGAATCAGACAACGATGCGGCGCCTGATTTCGATCGGTATGCTGGTCATACTTGTTGTATTGTTCACCATCCTTGCAGGAGCGGGCAAAGGCAAGTTTTTCAATTTTGACAACCTGATCGAGGTGGTCAGAGACGCATCCATACCGGCGATCATCGGCGTTGGCGTTACATTTATCATTATCACATCAGGCATTGATCTTTCAACCGGAAGTATGATGGCACTGGTAGGCATGACAATGGCAAACATTTATGCTTATACTCTGCTCCCCTTCTCGGTCATGGTCCTGGCCGGCATCCTTGTTGGACTGCTGTGCGGGCTGTGCAATGGCGTGATCGTGGCAAAATTCAATGTCCCCGAATTCATTGGAACACTGGCGACCATGAGTATCTTCCGAGCGCTTACCTATATCATCGCGATCAGAGATGCCAACGGCGTTATCAAGAGCCAGCCCATGAACCATTCCCAGTACACCTGGCTGGGCGGCGGCATAGGCAAATTCTATTATGTCATCATGGCGATGATCGTGATCGTCGCCGCAGGTCAGATCGTTCTGAAGTACACACGCTTCGGGACAAACCTTTATTCGGTAGGCGCGAGCAAGAAGGCCGCAACCCTTTCCGGTATCAATGTCGCCAAGACGAGGCTGATCGCCTATGTGATCACCGGATTTACAGTAGCGGTCGGCGCTGTTTTCACAACGGCAAGACTGCAGAGTGCCACCACGGCAATCGGTATGGACTTTGAGTTCAACCCGATCGCGGCAGCAGTCGTCGGCGGTGTCGCGCTGTCCGGCGGATCCGGTGATGTCATCGGAACACTGATCGGCGCCCTGTTCATGGCGACGCTGGAGAACGGAGTTCGTAAACTGTCGATCAATACGGCTTATCAGTATGTCATCAAGGGCGCGATCATCATCGCAGTCGTTATCTTCGATGCTACCTACAAGGCACGTATGGATCGCAAGGCAAGAGAAGAAGGAGCTAAGGAGGGGCTTGAATAATGGCAGGAAATACATTAATTGAAGCCAAAGGCATTTATAAGAGCTTTTCCGGCGTTCCGGTTCTTCAGGATGTTCACTTTGAAGTCAAAGCCGGTGAAGTACATGCTCTGATGGGAGAGAACGGCGCAGGCAAGTCCACGCTGATCAAGATCATCACGGGCGTTTACACAAAAGACGACGGCCAGATCTTCTGGGAAGGCAAGCCCGTAGAGATCAACAGCTATCAGGACTGCCAGAAGCTGGGCGTGGCCTGTATCTATCAGGAACTTTCCGTTATCCCGCCGCTGACGGTGGCACAGAACGTATTCCTGGGCAGAGAGCCCCGCAAGGGCGTCTTTATTGACTACGCCAAGATGAATAAGATGACCCAGGAACTGATCGACAAGTACCAGTTCCCCTTAAAGCCCACTACGGTCGTGGACAATCTGGGTATCGGACAGAGACAGCTGATCGAGATCCTCAAGGGTCTTTCCCAGGATTCCAAGCTGCTTATCATGGACGAGCCCACGGCATCCCTTTCTGGTAAAGAAGCCGAGATGCTGTTCAAGATCATCCAGAAGCTGCGCAGCGAAGGCGTTTCGATCATCTACATCTCTCACAGACTGGAAGAAGTTTATATGCTTTCCGACCGTCTGACGATCCTTCGTGACGGCAAGAACGCGGCAGTCCTCGAGAAACAGGATATCATTCCCGCCAAGGTCATCGAGACCATGATCGGCAAGGTCGTCGACGAGTCCGCGGGCTCCCGCAAGATGCTGCACTCCGACGATAAGGCGGAAGTCAGACTGGATGTCAGAAATCTCACTGACAAGACAGACCGCTACCGCAATATCAGCTTCCAGGTCCACAGAGGAGAGATCCTGGGTCTGGGCGGACTGATCGGTGCCGGCCGTACGGAAGTTGTCCGTGCCATCTACGGCGTTGACCAGGCCGCGTCCGGTGAAGTATGGCTGGACGGAAAGAAACTCAATCCTTCCCCCAAGGCCAGCATCCTCGAAGGCATCGGATTCGTTCCGGAGGACAGAAGAAACCAGGGATTCATCCCGCTTTTGTCCACAACCAAGAACGTTGCCCTTACCAACTACGATATTGTCAAGATCAACGGCACATCCATCTCGGATGCCGACGAGCTGGCAATGAGTAAGCGGGCGATCAAGGCGATCGATATCCGTCCCGCCGATCCCAACAAGCAGGTCGGCGTTATGTCGGGCGGCAACCAGCAGAAGGTTGTCCTGGGCAAGTGGCTGATGAGAGATCTTAAGCTCCTGATCGTTGATGAGCCTACGGCAGGTATCGACGTCGGTGCCAAAGACGAGATCTACTCGATCCTGGAAGACCTTGCCAAGCAGGGCGTTGCAGTCATCGTAGTTACTTCCGACCTGCAGGAGCTGCTTCGCGTATCGCACAGGATCATTGTCATGCGCAAGGGCGATATTGTAAAAGAGTTTAAGAATGTTGAGGTCACGCAGTCCAAGGTTCTTTCCGCTGGACAGGGTGTAGAAGAGGAGGCGGAATGATGAAGAATTTTAACTGGAGTAAATACAGTAAACCGATCATCCTCGTCGCATTTATTGTTGTGTTGTCCATCCTTCGTCCGAAGGCATTCCTTTCACTGGATAACTTCAGTAACGTGCTGTGGTCCGTCGCGGTTATCGGTATCATGGTCTGCGGATCGATCTTCGTATTCCTGATCGGCGGTATCGACCTTTCCATCGCCACATTGTGCGCGTTCTCCGCGGTCGTGGTGGTCTCGGTCACCCATAAACTGGGCGATACCCCCGGCGCAGTGATCGCGGGCGTGCTTGCGGCTCTGATCGTAGGGGCTCTTGCGGGTGCGATCCACGGCCTCGTTATTACGACGTTCAAAATCCCGGCTTTCCTGGTGACATTCGCGACCCAGAGTATCTTCCTGGGACTCGCCATGGTCATGACCAACAACAAGATCATCAGCTGCACGGTTCCCGCATTCACGGCAATCGGCGCGTTTAAGATCCTGGGATTCCCGCTTCCCGTATATTTCATGGTGATCATTGCACTGATCAGCTGGTATGTACTCAGGAAAACGGTCTACGGCAGATATGTGTACGCAGTCGGCGGCAACCCCACAGCATCCGAGATCTCCGGTATCAACGTTAAGCTTTCTTCCATTATCTGCTACGTTCTCTCCGGTCTCACAACAGCTATGGGCGGTATCGTGCTCGCTTCCATGACGCAGCAGGCATCTTCCTCCACAGGCGCGGGCTACACGAACGATGTTATCACAGCAGCCGTTATCGGCGGTGTCTCCCTGCTCGGCGGCGAAGGTACCGTGCCCGGCGCGATCTTCGGCGCGGTTCTGATGGGACTTCTGAACAACGGTCTGAACCTGATGTCCGTTCCGTCCACACACGCCGGCCTGGTCAAGGGTCTCGTCATTGTCGTTGCAGTTGCGTTCGACGCTATGCAGCACGCGGATCAGTCCAGGAAGAAAGTGAAAAAGGTCAAGAAGGCGGAAAAAGCAAGCGCCTGATCTTTTTTGACAAGGCAACCTTAATGTGATTACAGAATGAGGATTACGAATGAAAAAGATTGATGCACATTTACATCTTGCGAAAATCGTTGCAGGTTACTGCAGACGCGGTGAGCTTCGCGCCATTGGCGGCGGCAAGTGCCAGTGGGGCAGCGGTGAAGTGTTCCAGCTTTTCCCCCAGACGGGCGAGTACGGCGAAGACTGCTTTACCGCAGAGCAGGCACTGGCGATCATGGACCGCAACGATGTAGAAAAAGCAGTCCTGATGAACGGCAGCATGTACGGATTCCAGAACATCTATCACGAGGAGCTTCTTGAGAAGTACCCCGATCGTTTCTGCCCTTCCTGTGAGGTTGAGCCCTTTGCCACCAATCACATGGAAACCCTGCAGAGATTCCTCGAGGAGAAGCACTTCCGTCTTGTTAAGTTTGAAGTCAGCTCCGGTGGCGGCCTTATGGGCTGCCACGATCCCTTCGATCTGTCCGGAGACAGAATGATGGAGATCTACAAGATGATCGAGAAGAATCACGGCGTGGTCGCACTGGATGTCGGCGATATTCTGATGGAAAGCCACCAGACAGCCGCACTGATGCGCCTTGCGGACAGATGCCCCGACCTCAAGGTCGTGATCTGCCACCTTCTCGCTCCCATGAGAGAAAAGATGAAAGAGTGGAAAGCAGAGCTGCAGATGCTCAGCCAGGCCAACGTCTGGTTCGACATCGCCGCCATGCCCAAGATCATGGCGCCCGACGTCTATCCTTATCCCGAGACGGTCGATACGCTGGCACAGGCCAAAGATATCATCGGCGCGGACAGGATGATGTGGGGCACGGACGCTCCGTTTGCCGCCACACAGGACAGCTATGAGCACCTCACGGATTACCTTGAGAAATCCGATGTGTTCACAAAAGAAGAGCTGGAGAATATCTATTACAACAACGCAAATCTCGTTTACTTCAGCTAAGCTTGGTAAAAAAAGAAGGCCGCCGGCGAAATGCCGGCGGCCTTTTGATGTGCGGGAAGATTGCCCTGGCAGCTCGTGAGCGATGCATGGGCTGCCTTGCGGCGTGGGGAAATGCGTGGCTGGATCATAAGGAACTCAGGTCGTGTAAAGGATCAGCGCGATCATCTCGATCGGCTCGCCAATCGCCTCGATGGAATGACACTCGCCGTCGCCGCAGTAATAGACATCGCCGGGCTGCACATCGACAATTGTTCCGTTGTCGTTGTATTTGCCGCTGCCTGAGAGAATGTAATAAGTCTCCGCGTCGCTGTTGTGTGTATGAAGGCCGATCTTACTTCCGGGATACACTGTGGTGTGTGCGAAAACACGTCCTTTATTTTCCATTTCATCAGGACCGTTCAAAAGACTTCTTACAGTAATTTCGCCTACTCCGTTAAAGGGAGCCGGCTTTGTGATGCTTTCCTTATCCTTGCTTCTTCTGATCATTAGATAACCCTCCTGTTAGCGCCTGCTGCGCCGCTTAGTTTAGAAATAGTTTATATAATTATACATCAGCGGGACTGTTTTGTGGTGAAGTTTGTGGATTGCACCGGGAGAATCGGTTCCTGACCGTAATCTGTTGGAACATTTCGATCTTCAGGGTGATGGGGATTTAACTCGAATAGCTGTCACAATGCTTACGAAGATACAAGCAGAGGGACAGCTTCAAGAGACACCGCAAGGGACTTCCTCACCCATGATCCTGCAGCAGGGTCCCCGCAAAAAATGCCGCAGAACGAATTTTCGACCAATTAGATACGAATATATACACATAATGCCGAAAAACTTGCATTTCGGGAAACAAGTGCTAGAATAGTCTGTTTGAAAAGGAGGCTTATTATGCGCTTATTGTTGGAAACTGCTTTAGCATTGTTTGCGGGCCTGATGATGACCCGTGTGTTTAAATATCTGAAGCTGAATTTTCCGGATGTGACGGCATTTCTGATCGCCGGCGTCCTGGTGGGGCCGTTTGTGCTGGGAAGACTTGACATACGCGGAATCGGATTTAACAGCATGGAGGACCTGGAGAGTGTCAGCGTGCTCAGCAATGTGGCGCTGGGATTTATAGCCTTTGATATAGGCAATGAGTTCCGGCTCGCACAGCTGAAACAGACTGGAAAGACGGCGACGATAATCGGCATCTTTCAGGCAGTGCTCGCGGCGCTGATGGTGGACGCGGTACTGATCGTGCTGCACTTTATCCTGGGGCCGGAGGTACTGCCGCTTCCGGTGGCCATCACGCTCGGCGCGATCGCGTCCGCGACGGCGCCTGCCGCGACACTGATGGTCGTCAGGCAGTACAAGGCAAAAGGTCCTGTGACAGAGCTTCTGCTTCCGATCGTCGCACTCGATGACGCGGTCGGTCTTGTCGTCTTCTCCGTCTCCTTCGGAATTGCGCAGGCGATGGTCGGCGGCACGCTGGATATCGTTTCCGTCATCGTAAATCCGCTGCTGGAGATTGTGTGCTCTCTGGTTCTCGGTGCAGTGATGGGCTGCATACTCACGGAAGTGGAGAAGATCTTCTTCTCCAACTCCAACCGACTGTCCATGACCATTTCGTTTGTGATCATGACCATCGCGATGGCTTCGAGGGAATTCGAGCTGGGAGGCGGCGTGAAGATCGGATTTTCGTCGCTCCTTGTGTGCATGATGCTGGGGACTATGTTTTGCAATCTCAGTGAGTATTCTGTTGATATTATGAACCGCTCCTCCAAGTGGACGGCCCCGCTTTACGCGATCTTCTTCGTGCTGTCGGGCGCGGAGCTGGACCTGGGCGTGTTCCGGTATCCGTCGATCATCCTGATCGGTGTGGTCTATATTTTGGTGAGATGCGCCGGCAAGTATTGCGGGGCCAGGATCAGCAGCACCTTCATGCACTGCAGCGAGACGGTGCGCAAATACCTGGGCATTACCCTGTTCCCGCAGGCCGGTGTGGCGCTCGGCATGGTCGTCACGGCGAAGGCGCTGGGCGATGAGATGGGCAGTATGATCCGAAACATCATTCTGTTCAGCGTCCTTGTCTATGAGCTGGTGGGCCCGCAGCTGACCAGGATGGCCCTGACCAGCGCAGGCGAGATCAAGGCCGGCTCCGATGACGCTAAGAACAGGGCGAGATTTGAGAGGAAGGGCAAAATATCGCACTGATTCTATACAGATACGAAGGGTAAAAAGAGCGGGATGCTGCTTTGCCAGATTGTGTTCTGACAAAGCAGCATCCCGTTTATGTGGCTCTGCAGTCCCGGGCTTACGTAAAACGTCTGAATTAAATGCCTGGGGATGGCTTGCAATACGATGATGTGGCTTGCAGTATTGCCTGATTTGTTTGGGATGGCAGCCGTTTTACTAAAGATCGGGACGACAAGAACTACCCGACTCGGTAATTACTCGGCTGAGGCTTCCCCGCTTTGGGAGGGACGTCCCCCGCGCAGCAGGCAGACTAAAGCCATCACCGCATTGATCAGGCACCAGCCTGCCCAAATGGTCAGATCGCTGTAACTGCCGTGTCCGGCAAAACCGATCAGCGCCGCCAGACCAAAGATTATGATCAGAGCGATATTGCCGCCCTTTCCGCTGCTGTTTCTCGTGACGATCGAGACAATACCGCCCACAAGCAGCAGTACTGCCACAATGATTCCGGCAGAACCGGAGATCTCACCGTTTTCTTCCAGGGCATTGGACAGACCTGCCGCACAGGACTGGAAGGATACCAGCGCGAATAAGACAATTGATAAGATACCGGAAACAAGTTTCCATATTTTCATAATGATAGAACCTCCTGATCAGTGAGCGATTACTGTGCCGTGAATGTGATGATGTCCGAATCAGTGATCGTCTCGTAAGACTCAAGATCGTATATATGGAACTTCAGTTCAACGTCCTCGATCGTCTCGATTCCGTTCTCCTTAAGCTCGGAGGACATCAGGGTAATGTCGTCAAGAGACATCTTGCCGTCATAGGCTTCTGTGGAAAAATAGGGCGTCATCATAAAACCGTTGACAGACATATCGTCGACGGAGATGCCGACATTGCGGCCGGAGTGATTCTCAATGTAGAGAAGGATTGCCGTTCCCCAGAAGCTGTTCTCATCCACAGTCTTGCCCACGATCCGGATATCGCCCTCATTATAGAGCTCCATGCCGTCATCATTGGCCCGGGTGTCCATATTGTCGACCGCGGAAGTCTCAATCTCCGCGTAAGCGCCTGAGAAGATGTTCTCATAGGAGTCCGAATCAGAGGCGTGGAAATAGATCTCGATGCGGCCGACATTGTCAATGCCTGCAGCCTTGAGCTCCGAGCTTGCCAGATAGATCGTGGAATTCGCCTTCTTGCCCGCGGCCACATCGGAAGCAAACAGATCGTGGATCATATAATCATTGACGATCAGCGCATCGCAACTGATCATAATGTCATTTTCCGTATCGTTTTCCAGGAGCACCTTAATGCCGTCACCCCAGATACTGTCCGTGACATACTCCTTGGCAGTGATCTTAATGCCGTCCTCGTCATACAGGACCTGTTCCTCGATCGTGACGCCGGCACTCTTACCGGAGGAGGATCCGCCTCCATTGCCGCCGGAAGCATCCTGTGCGCCGTCGCCGGAG
>DLYC01000280.1:10967-11353 GCA_003447895.1 Lachnospiraceae bacterium
TCGCCGGAGCCCTGTGCGCCGTCACCGGAGTCACTATCGGCCCCGTCCTCAGCGGCAGGAGCCTCAGCTCCGCCATCCTCCGGGACATCCTCCGCGGCGGTCTCTCCCGTACTGCCTCCCGCCGTGTCTTCTTTCTTCGCAGTGACTTCCTTCGGAGCCGTCCCGGCAGACGAAGATCCGGAGGATCCGCATCCGGCAAGGATAGCGGAAGCTGTCACGACGCAGATCAGCCATGTTGATAACCTTTTCCTGATACACATAAAAAAACCCCCCTTGTCATGATTTCTCACAGCTCTCGCGCTGTGGCATCATTATAACAAGAGGGTGTTTCTCCGGTTCTCCCCGCAGAGGTGGCAAAAAATAGCCCGTTCCAGCGGTAAAATAAG
>DLYC01000174.1:0-1796 GCA_003447895.1 Lachnospiraceae bacterium
GCCTTTGTCGTGGATACCGCATTTCCCTACAGAAGGTTCGTCTTCTGGATCAGTACCGAGTATGCCGGACAGCTGGCGGAGCGTTTTTCCGACTTCGCCTACCTGCTCCGCTATATGAACAGTGAGCGGCACCGGTACGTCTTTCACAATGATCCGATCTCTTTCAATGCCCTTCTCTCCAAGGCCCTTGCACTGCTCGAGGAGATCCACGGCAGTCACTTCGGGCGCGGCGCGGTGATCGAGATCCGCGTGGAGGATCTGCTGATGCTGCTTTGCAGGACCGTACACGACAAGGTCAATCCGGCCGTCGGCAAGGCGAGCCTCCCCCTGTATGAGCAGGTGATGGCTTATATTGACGAAAATCCCGAGCGGGACATCACTCTTGACAGCCTGGCTTCGCAGTTCTATGTAAGCAAATACCATATCGCCCACTCTTTTAAGGAAAAGCTCGGCATATCCGTCCACCAGTATCTGTTAAAAAAGAGACTGGCCGCCTGCCGGGACGCGATCCTGATGAACGAAAAGATCAGCGAAGTCTGCCTCGCTTACGGATTCAGAGATTATCCCAGCTTTTTCAAGGCGTTCCGCAAGGAATACGGCATGTCGCCCAAGGAATACCGGGAGGCTTTTTCGCTGGTCGGCCTGCGGGATGAGGAGGGATGACCGCAACTTTTGCAATATCGACAACAACTCTGCCAATTCAATATTTTGACCGGATTTAGTATTCTTGATGCATAAGAAAGAAATACAAGTCAATGCTTTTTAAACCCTTATGAAACAGCAAACAATAATGTAAAGGAGAGGCAATTCACTATGGAAATGACACTCAGATGGTACGGTTCCAAATTTGACACGGTCACTCTGCAGCAGATCAGGCAGATCCCCGGCGTGACAGGCGTCATCACAACCCTCTATGACACACAGCCCGGCGAGGTCTGGAGTCAGGAGAGGATCCACGCGCTCAAAGAGGAGGTCGAGGCGGCAGGGCTTCACATCTCCGGCATCGAGAGCGTCAACATTCACGAAGATATCAAGCTGGGCAAGCCTTCCCGCGACCAGCTGATCGCCAACTATATCGAGACCCTCGAGAACCTGGGCAAAGAGGACATTCACCTTGTATGTTACAACTTCATGCCCGTATTTGACTGGACAAGGACCGAGCTGGCAAGAGTCCTTCCGGACGGCTCCACCGCGCTGGCTTACACACAGAAGGCAGTCGATGAGCTGGTTCCCGAGGAGATGTTCGAATCCATCGCCGGCGACACCAACGGATCCATCATGCCCGGCTGGGAGCCCGAGAGAATGGCCCACGTCAAGGAGCTCTTCGAGGAGTACAAGGACGTGACCGCCGACGATCTTTTCGACAACCTTAAGTACTTCCTTGAGAAGATCATGCCCGTCTGCAACCAGTACGACATCAAGATGGCCATCCATCCCGATGATCCGGCGTGGCCCGTATTCGGCCTTCCCCGCATCATCACCTGCAAGGAGAACATCCTGCGCATGATGAAGATGGTCGACGATCCTCACAACGGCGTCACCTTCTGCGCCGGCTCCTACGGCACCAACCTCAACAACGACCTGCCGGATATGATCCGCTCCCTCAAGGGCAGAATCCACTTCGCACACGTCAGAAACCTCAAGTTCATCGATCCCAATCCGGAGACCCTGAACTTCGAAGAGGCGCCTCACCTCTCCCGCTGCGGATCCTTCGACCTGTACGAGATCGTAAAGGCGCTCTATGACATCGGTTTCGACGGCCCTATCCGTCCCGACCACGGCAGAATGATCTGGGG
>DLYC01000174.1:1929-2634 GCA_003447895.1 Lachnospiraceae bacterium
GCGATCGAGAAGAGCAACAGGAAATAAGTCAAAATATCGCCGGCAGCAGGCGATGCAGCGGCTCGCAGTATGAGCCCTAACAGACGAAAGTCAGGAGGAAACAAACCACTATGAAACTCAACGATGAAGGATTAAAGAACAGGCAGTGGTGGGAAGAAAAAGGTTACGCTCTTCCCCGGTATGACAGAGAAGCAGTTCGGAAAGCGACCAAAGAGAATCCTTTCTGGATCCACTTCGGCGGCGGCAATATTTTCAGGGCTTTCCAGGCAAACGTCGTGCAGAACCTCTTAAATGAGGGCGTTCTGGACCGCGGACTTACTGTTGCGGAAGGATTCGACTATGAGATCATCCAGAAGATGTATCATCCCCACGATGACCTCTCTATTTTGGTGACACTCAAGTCGGGCGGCACCATCGAGAAGACTGTCGTCGGGAGCGTTATGGAGTCCCTGGAACTGGACAGCAACAACGAGGCGGCTTACAGCAGACTTCGCGAGATCTTCGGCAAGGATTCCCTGCAGATGGCGAGCTTTACCATCACCGAGAAGGGCTACAGCCTTGTAAACGGCAAAGGCGAGATCGTCCCCGCCGTGGCGGAGGATCTGAAGAACGGCCCCGAGAAGCCCCAGAGCTACATGGGCAAGGTCGCATCCCTTCTCTATGCCCGCTTTAAGGCAGGCGAGAAGCCCATCGCCATGGTCAGCA
>DLYC01000207.1 GCA_003447895.1 Lachnospiraceae bacterium
CAATCCCCTCGATCAGGTCTCCTTTTTTCAAACTCTTCTCCTCTCCGTACTGTCTCCATGACTTTTTCCATGAAGCACTCTTTGTGAAACGCTTCCCGTGAAGCGCTCTTCATGAAACAAGGCAGTCCGGCACAAGCCGAACTGCCTTTTACTCTCAGATCACTTTATAGCCGCCGCGGGCGTCTTTGTACTGAATTCGATTATCTAAATCTGAATATCTGAATCCGAATATCTGAATCCGAATATCTGAATCCGCTTTATGCTTCCGCTGCCGCTGCTTCCTCGTCATCCTCGAAGTCATCGTCAAAGTCATCATCGTCAAAGTCATCGTCATCATCATAGTCGTCAAAATAGTCCGGTGTGAGGAAGCGATATACACCGTACGCGATCAAAGCGACCGCTGCGAGTCCTCCGACTACCGCCAAAATCACAAACAGGGGATTTGTTCTCTTTCTGTAGCTTCTGACCATGTCGAGCAGATTCCATAATAACTCAGTTGTCATATGTGTGATTCCTCCATATACATTCTACAAACAATAGGGTGCCACATCTTCTGTTACACTAAATATACCACCATCCCTCATTCATTTCCACCATTTCCTCCGCATTTCACCAGTTTTGCAAAGGCTGCGTACATGATCTTTTGTCCGAACTTATCAAACAGGACAGTCACCTTGTAATCCCTCGGTCCCGGCTCGATCGCCGTCACGGTTCCCACGCCGTATTTGATATGGAGTACGCGATCGCCGGCCTGATAATTCGGCTTTTCAGGCGCCGCGGGCATGCCTTTCTTGAGGGAAGAAAGAGAACTTCCCACGGTGCGGCCTCCGTAATTGGTCGCGGGCTTTTTAAAGGCGGCTTTGGGTCGCGGCCTCTGCGAGGCACTGCCAAGGCTCTGCCCGGTGCTCCGGCTCTGCCCGATTCCCCGGCTCTGCCTTCCGCCGGCAGAAGGCGAAGACAGGCCTGCGCCGCCTCCGAACGGGGGCACATCGCTGAAACTGCGCGTAACGCGCCTTCCGCCGGATCCGTAAGAATCGAACGGAACCTCATCGTCAAACAGGGAATCGTCGCCGAAACGACCTCCGCTTCCGGGGCCTTTCTTCTCATCCCCGTCCATCAGATCCTCCGGAATTTCGTAGACGAAGCGGCTCATGGGGTTGTACTGGATCTCTCCGCGGAGCATGCGCGACATGCTGTAGGTCAGTGTGAGATCCTCCTTGGCCCTTGTGATCCCGACGTAGGCCAGGCGCCTCTCCTCGGCTTCGGCTTCCTCGTCATTACTGTTGAGCGCCATTGCGCTCGGAAATACATTGTCCTCCATGCCGGAAATATAGACATGGGAGAACTCCAGTCCCTTGGCGCTGTGAAGCGTCATGAGGAGCACTTTTTCCTGCGCTTCCTCCGTCTGGTCAAGATCCGAGACCAGCGCCACTTCTTCCAGGAATCCGGAGAGCGTCGGCTCCTCCGCCGTCTCCTCGTAATCGGTGATCTTGCTGATCAGTTCGTCCACGTTGGAGATCCTGTCGGCGCCTTCGTCCTCATCGTCAAGGCTCCTAAGGTACGCGTCGTATTCCGTCCTCTCGATGATGTACCGCAGAAGCTCGGAGAGGCTGTGCCCCTCGGCGTACTGCCTGAAGGAGAGGATCAGACTCACAAAGCTCTCTATTTTGCCGGTGCTTCTTCCGAGCGACGTGATGTTCCTGCAGCTTTGCATCGCTTCAAAGAAGGAGATGTCACGGCTGAGGGCATAATCGGCGATCCGGCTGACCGTTGTCTGGCCGATCCCGCGCTTGGGAACGTTCAGGATGCGGCGCGCGGCGATCTCGTCACGGCCGTTGTCCACCGTCTTGAGGTAGGCGATCATATCCCGGATTTCCCTGCGGTCGTAGAAATTGGTTCCGCCCACCACATTGTAGGGGATCGACTCGAGGACAAAGCACTCTTCAAGGGCACGGGCCTGCGCGTTGGTCCTGTAGAGGACCGCGAAGTCCCCGTAGCCGAGATGACGGTCATTTCGGCACTTGCGGTCGATATCCTCCGCGATAAAGGCCGCTTCGTCCCTGGCCGTAGGAAATTTCCGCAGATGGACCGGCGTTCCTTTCCCCTTGTCCGTCCAAAGCTTTTTCTCCTTGCGCTTCGGGTTATTGCCGATCACCGCATTGGCGGCGTCGAGAATGCTCTGTGTGGAGCGGTAGTTCTGCTCAAGGCGCACCACGAGCGCGTCGGGGTAATTCTTCTCAAAGTCCAGGATATTCTGAATATTGGCGCCGCGGAAGCGGTAAATGGACTGGTCGTCGTCGCCGACCACGCAGAGATTCCGGTTTTTCTCCGCAAGGAGCCTCACCAGTTCAAACTGCGCGTTGTTGGTGTCCTGGTACTCGTCCACCATGATGTAGAGGAAGCGGTTCTGATAGGACGCCAGCACCTCTTCGTGCACGTGAAAGAGTTCCACCGTGCGCATGAGAAGATCGTCAAAATCCAGCGCGTTGTTCTTTTTAAGCCTCTTCTGGTACTCCTCGTAGGCGTCCGCGATCTGCTTGTTCCGGAAGCTGTACCCAGCGTTCTCCTCCCTGTACTTGAGAGGCGTGATCAGCTCGTTCTTCGCGGAAGAGATCTCGGAAAGGATGGTTCTCTCCCGGAGCTCCTTGGTGTCGATCTTCAGGTACTTGCACACTTCCTTCATCAGCGTTTTCTGGTCGTCCGTATCATAGATCGTAAACGAGGACTGATAGCCCAGAAGTTCTATATGGCGGCGCAGAATCCTGACGCACATAGAATGGAATGTGGAGATCCAGACGCTCTCCGCGCCGAATCCGATCAGATTGTCGACACGCTCTCTCATCTCGCCCGCCGCCTTATTGGTAAAGGTGATGGCGAGAATATTCCAGGGATTTACGCCGCAGTCATCCAGAAGATAGGCGATCCTGTGTGTGATCACCCTCGTCTTTCCGCTTCCGGCCCCCGCGAGGATCAGAACCGGCCCCTCCGTATGCCTGACCGCTTCCCACTGCTGTTTATTCAAAGTGTCATAAATAGACATAAATTCGTAGTGACTCCTTATTTCTTGTTGCTTCTTACCACGTCCGGAACGCCGGGCGTCTCATCGAGAAGCTTCTCAATGAGAAGCTTTCTGAGATAGATATCCGTGCTCAGCTGACAGATCACATTGAACCTTCTTAACATCTCTCGGTCTTCTTCCGGCGCGGAAGTAAACGATTTTTCCGCTTCGTCGAGGATCCTTCCGACTTCGTCCGGAAACCTCTTCACATTCTCCGTCACATACTCAAAGACTTCCGTGTAGACGTCGGACATGGAATACCGGTGTTTTTTGCCCGCCTGCTGCTCGGTCATCCTGGTCGTCGGCTGTGCATAGCGGTCGGAAACGGGACCGACGATCTTTCTGATATCGTCAATGGAGAGAAAGTTTTTCATATAGTAGATGACGAGAAGGAGCAGGATGTGGTCCCGTCCGTATTTCTTCTTGACAGGCGGGATCATCACCTTGTTCTTTACATAATTGTTGATCATTGTCTTTGTGAGGAGTTTGTCCGCGTCAGACTTTCTCGCCGTCCTTCTGAGGCGCTCCCCGAGGAAGGTGAGCACCTGGTCCATATACAGATCGATCTTGGGTATATCATCGACTGCGGTGACCTTAAATCCGGTCAGGATCTTATTGACGATAAATTCCACATCTTTACGGGTACTCATTCCTTGTCCTTTCCGCTGTGCGCCATGCGCTTCATTTCGCGCGCGTTGGCGAGCGCAGCCTCTGTGATCCTGTCCGCGCCCAGAAGTCTTGCCACTTCCCGGTCACTCTCCTCCTCCGTGAGACGCCGGATGTGCGTCACGGTGCGGCCCTCCGGGCTCTCCTTGGCGATCGAGAAATGGCTGTCCTGCATCGCGGCGATCTGGGGGAGGTGCGTGATGCACAGGATCTGGTGATCCTCCGAAAGCCTTCCCATCTTCTCCGCGACTTTCCAGGCCGTCTTCCCGCTGATTCCGGTGTCGATCTCATCGAATATGAACGTGTGGATATCATCCTTTCCGGCGAACACAGTCTTCATTCCCAGCATGATCCTGGAGAGCTCACCGCCGCTCGCGATCTGATCGAGAGGCCTCGGGCTCTCCCCGGGATTCATGGAAATATAGAATGTCAGCTTGTCATATCCGCCTGATGAGAGATACGCCTCGCCGGAGCTGATCCTGCTCTCAAATTCCACCTGGGGGAAATTGAGGTCGAGAAGCGCCTCCTTGAGCTTTGCGGCAAACTGGGCGGCCGCTTTCCCGCGCAGCGCACTGAGCTCTCCGCACAGTTTGAGAAGCTCCTTATACTCCGTTTCGATCTCTCTCTTAAGCCGGTTTCTCCCATTCTCGTAGTCCTCGAGAAAGGCCAGTCTCTCCTGCTTCTCACTGAGGGCCTTCCCGATATCGGAAAGATCCCTTCCGTACTTGTCCTTGAGGCGGTTGATCAGGTTCAGCCGGCTCTGGATCTCCTCAAACTCAGACGGGTCGAAAGTCAGCTCCCGCATGTAGTCGTTCAGCGCCCGGTTGAAATCCGCGAGGATTCCCTCCACTTCAGACAGTTCCTCCGCGATCCGGTCAAGCTGCGGGTCAATGCCGCTCACGGAGGAGAGCTCTCTGGACGCGCGGTCTATGGCCTCCTCGGCGCTCTGGTCGCTCCCTCCGGTCCAAAATCCTGCCTGCCCGGCGGCTTCACTGATCTTTCTGAAGTTCTCAAGAAGGCGGTAACGGCTCTCCAGTTCCTCGTCCTCACCTTCCCTGACTGCTGCCTCCTCGATCTCTCTGCACTCATAGGCCAGAAGATCCGCCTCGCGCTTTCTCGCGCTGTCATCGAGGTCGTCCTTCTCCCATTCGTCCTTCAGGCTCTTCCATCTTTGATAACTCTTTTGAACCTTTTCCTTAAGGATCGCCGCTTCCTCCCCGGCGTAGTCGTCCACCGTCTGCAGCTGCGCTTCCCTTCTTAAGAGCTTCTGGTTCTCCCTCTGTCCGTAGACATCGATCATGAGCTCCGCGATCTCCCGGAGCTGCCGGAGCGTCACGGACTCCCCGCATACGCTGCAGACACTTCGTCCGGGCAGGATCTTTCTCTTGATGAGGATCGTCCCGTCCTCCGGAGCGGGAAGGTCCATCTCCCGGAGCTTTTCGAGCTGCCTCTCATTGTCCACCCCGAATACGAGCTCGACGAGGGCATACTCCTCGCCGGTCCTTATGATCGCTTTATCTGCCTTGGCGCCGAGCGCAAGTCCCACCGATCCTATAATGATCGATTTACCCGCGCCTGTCTCACCTGTCAAAATATTGAGGCCATCCGTAAAGGTGACCTCTTCTTCTTCAATCAGCGCCAGATTTTTCACATGCAAACTCAGCAGCATTCACTTTCCTCCCTTCACAGGATCCTATGCCTCTCCGAGCATTTGACGAATCTTTTCCATGAGCAGAACGGTGTCCTCCACCGTCCTGACTGCTGCCATGATCGTATCATCCCCCGCGATGCAGCCCACGACCTCCGGAAACTGAAGGTGGTCCAGCGCGGCGGCAGCCGCCATGGCCATTCCTGACCCGGTCTTGATCACCAGCAGGTTCTGCGCGTGGTCGAGTGACAGCACGCTGTCCCGCAGAACGCGGATAAACCGGTTCTTCTCCTCGTTGACAGGCTTTGCCGCCTCATATTTCTGTCTCCCGCCGGAAGCGGCCACCTTGATAAGGCCCATTTCCCGGATATCTCTGGACACGGTGGCCTGCGTCACCTGAAAGCCGCTCTCGCGAAGCTTCTGCGCCAGTTCTCCCTGTGTCTCAATTTCATTGCGCTCGATGATCTCCAATATTCTCTCGTGACGATTCTTTTTCAACAAACTATACCCCTATGCGCCGACCCTCCGGATGATCTCCTTGCTCCGTCCGGGCAGGCTGTATTTTGTATTACGATGACAGCTTTTTGTGGAGTGTACTGAGAAAGCTCCTCGTGCTGAGTTTGACAAGGTTTGAGATCTCTTCGGACTTTCTGATCTCTATGCGGTCCCCGTACTGGAGCGAAAAACTGCTTCCGCCGTCAAACACCGCCTCAGCCATGATCGATTCGTTCCGGGTGGTCCTTACCATCTCGATCACGATCGAGTCCTCCGCCGAGAGCACCACACTGCGCGTGTTCAGTGTGTGCGCGCAGATCGGAGTCAGCAGGATGAGCTGCGCCTTGGGCTCCACGAGCGGACCTCCGGCCGACATATTGTAGGCGGTAGACCCTGTCGCTGTTGCCACAATGATGCCGTCCGCATTGATGTTATTCAGAAGATGGCCGTCCACGTAGACGTTAAAATTCAGGACGCGGAAGGCGCTGTTTCTGACGATGACCACCTCATTCAGCGCGTGATGGACCACGCCGTCGTCTACGGTTATGCCCCCTCGTTCCATTATGCGGCCCTCGAGCATCATTCTGGGCTCGATCTCATACTGCCCCTTGAGAAGAAGCGTCATCATCTCCTGCCAGTTGGACTTTTCGATCTCCGCCAGATAGCCGAGGGTTCCCAGATTGATCCCCAGGATCGGGATTCCCGTCCCCAGGACCTGATGCGCCGCGCGAAGAACGGATCCGTCTCCTCCGATCACGAGAAGGCAGTCTTTCTTCGGATTCGGTTTCTCAGTCATCCGCTTACTTTTCGCATCGGATTCCGCCGGCACCTGAATGCACTTTCTTCCGTTTAGAAGAAGAAAATCCCTCAGCTTTCTGGTAAAAGCGTACTCAGGGTCTTTTTTGGTGTTTGTAATGATGTAGAAACACTCAAAATCCAAATTCTTCATGACAAACTCCCGCGCGTAAATTCTTTTTAAATGTGGTCCAGCTCCTCGTGGGAAGCTCTGACAAGTTCCCTGACCGCCTCTTCACTGATCTCAAAGGAGGGACGTGCCGACGCAGCCTCTCCGGTCTCATCGACCGCTGTATCCGGATCTCCCGAACCGCTCTCAGAAGCCGCGGCAGGCTTTCGAATATACATGAGGTACTCGATATTCCCCTCCGGGCCTCGGATCGGGGAATAGGCAAGTCCCAGGACCTCAAATCCAAGGTCGCCCGCCATCCCCGTGACGCGCATGACCACTTCTTCATGGACTTTCCGGTCCCTTACAACACCCTTTTTCCCGACCTTCTCTCTTCCGGCTTCAAACTGCGGCTTAATAAGGCACACCATTTCGCCGCCGTCTGAGAGGATCTCCTTGGCTGCCGGCAGTATTTTGTCAAGTCCGATGAAGGAGACATCCACGGACGCGAAGGAGGGGGCCGGTCCGTCCCCGAGGTCCTCCGGCTTTACATAGCGGAAATTGGTCTTCTCCATACAGACGACGCGCGGGTCGCTTCTTAGTTTCCAGTCCAGCTGCCCGTATCCCACATCGATCGAATAGACCCTGGCCGCTCCGTTTTGGAGCATGCAGTCGGTAAAACCGCCCGTCGATGCGCCGATGTCCATGCAGGTTCTTCCGGTAAGGTCGATGGGAAACACCTTCAGCGCCTTCTCGAGCTTAAAGCCGCCCCGGCTCACATAGGGGATGGCGGCCCCCTTCACTTCGATCTGTGCTTCTTCCGGGTCAAAAGATGCCCCCGCCTTGTCTTCTTTATTGTGATTTACGTATACGATGCCCGCCATGATCAGCGCCTTCGCCTTCTCTCTCGATGCGGCAAGGCCTCTCTCGACCATCAGTACGTCCAGTCTCTTCTTTTCTTTTTTCATCTTCACTGTAAACCCGCGCTCTGCGGGCCCCTATAAAGGCCGCTTTCTTATTTGGTCCTTGTGATCAGGGAAACGATCAGCGCACGGAGAAACGCATTCGGTGCGGAGAGGGAATCATAGAGAGAAAGCGCCTCCTCCGACATCCTTCTGACATCCGCCGCCGCCTTCTCAAGTCCGTGCATTGTGACATAGGTGACCTTTCCGTCCTTCTCATCACTTCCTGTCAGTTTCCCGAGCTCCTCGCTGTCGCCGATCACATCCAGGATGTCGTCCTGGATCTGGAAAGCGATGCCGATGTTTTCCGCGATCTTCCCAAGTTTCTCCACGTCCTCGGAGGGCGCGCCGGCCAGGATCGCGCCGATCTGAAATCCGCTCTCGATCATGCAGGCCGTCTTATGCTTATGGATGTAGTTAAGGACCTCACTTCCGGTCCCCTGCGGATCCTTCTCGGCTTCGAGGTCCGCGCACTGCCCGCCGACCATTCCGTAGATTCCGGCATTTCGGGCAAGGAGCTTCGAGGCTTCGATCACCCTTTTCGTCTCCTCGCTGTTTTCACAGAGATCGAAAGCCTTCAGGGCTGTCTCATACGCGTAATTGAGAAGGGCGTCCCCCGCAAGGACCGCCATTCCCTCGCCGTAGACGACCCATGTGGTCTTTCTTCCCCGCCTGTATTCATCGTTGTCCATGGCCGGCATGTCGTCATGGACCAGCGAATAGTTGTGGATCATCTCCAGAGCCGCCATAAACGGCTCCGCGATCTTGTCCTTTCCGCCGTACATCCGGCAGGTCTCGTACAAAAAGAGAGGGCGGAGCCTCTTTCCTCCGGCCATCACGCTGTACTGCACAGCATCCACAACAACGGATGCGCACCGGTCACTTCCCTCAAGTTCCTGCACAGCGGGAAGAAAGCTTTTCAGGACCTGCTCGCAGTGTTCTGTCTTTTGCACAAGTTCTTCTTCAAATAGTTCTTTCTTAAAACTCATCGGTCCTTCCCTCCGCGCTCAGGATCTTTACCTTTTTCTCCACTGCGTCGATCGTATCATTGCAGTATCGGATCAGCTTCATGCCCTTTTCATAGCACTGAAAGGACTCTTCCAGGGAGACTTCCTCGTCGTCCATCCTGGACAGGATCTCCTGCAGTTTTAAAAATGCGTCTTCGATCCCCTTTACCTGTATCTCTTCAGTGGCCTCTGCCTTTATTTCTTCACTTCTGTCTGCCATGGTCACGTCTCGCCTCCCTGTTCCCGCAGCATGGGCTGCACGCTGTTTACGGTTGTCTCCAGTCTTCCGTCGCTGAGCCTGATCCTTACAACATCTCCGGCCTTCACC
>DLYC01000117.1 GCA_003447895.1 Lachnospiraceae bacterium
TTGAGACAGGATTTCTGCAATGCGCAATCACCCAGCGCATGATACCCTCGTCAATGCGACGACGAGCCGGATTATCAAAAACCGTGCTCATATGCGGCTGCTCCTTCCTGAGTCAGAGGGACAGTCCCCTTGACTCAATCGCGACCATAAGGCCGATCCAGGACATAGCTATGGCAGCAGCCCACAGGATCCACAGGCTCTCATCGCCTGTCGCAGGCGAAGTGAAGGTTTTCTGTGAGGAAGTGTTTGTTCCGGGGGCATCAGCCGCGTCATTTCCGGAATTTCCGGCAGGATCATCTGTGAAGGCCGAAGGCTCCCGGTCCTGAGGCGAAGCAGGTTCCTCCTGCCCATCCTGTTCCGGCGAGAGAGCAGGGATCGGGCGGGACTGCGTACTTCCGCAGACAGCGCAGGTGCGGCTCTCTTTGCCGCGGGCGGTTGCCGTCGCTTTCCGAACCACCGTCCAATCACCCCAGCGGTGTCCGGCCGCCTCTGTCAGAATATGCGTCCGGGACAACTCCTCACCGCAAATCGTGCAGTAAACAATCAGATCATACTCGCCGCCGTGGTCACAGGTCGAAGCGTGGACATTTTCCCTCGAAGTCTGCCCCTCAATGTGGCGCTGTGCCGCGATCGTAATGCTGTGTCCGAGCGCTTCTTTTGTGGCGCCGTCAGTGCCAAGGCTCACAGTGCTGTCACCGTTGTATTTGGTCAGTGTCAGCGCCCCGTCCTGAACAGTGACAAGCGTCGCATTTCCGCTCGTCTTCAAATACCCCGCTGTCAGGGAACTGTAGTAAATGTTGGAGAGCAGCCCTTCCGCTTTTCTGCCGTGCGAGCCGGGAGGCCCGGGAGGACCTGCCATCCCTTCCGAAGCGGAACCGGACGATTTGTCCACCTGTACGCTCAGTGTCGTACCCGCGCCAAAATAGTGCTCAACCGGGTCATTCGTATGATTATGGCCATGCAGAAACAGAACGTTTCGGATGATGTCGGCAGTCGCGTCTGTGGTTGTGATTCCTTCCACACCCGTCGCAGCATAGTTGAGCGCCTCGTTCCAGTAGGAGGCACCATTGTTATCGCCCCGGCTGGCCTGGATCGGCACATGGCACAAAACAATCAGCGGAATCGTGTGGTTGATTCCGTTTACCCAAGTCTTGAAGGCCGCAGCCGCACCCTGGCTGACCGCATTTCCTTCTGTCATATCGTAATGCCCGATACCGTAAATATAGTAGGCAGGGGTATTGTCTTCATTCTTTCCTTCTCGGATCGGCTCCGAAACTCCGTCCATGCACTTGACGATTCCGGTACCCTGGTCATCGACGCTCAGGTCGTGCGTGGCCCAGACGATTGACACGTTTGTGTTGTCCAGGTCCGGAAAGACTTCTTTGACAAGTTCCAGGATCTGCCGGGACTCATATTCGGGGTGGGACCCGCCGCGGTCTCCGACCATATCGCCGATCAGGCTCACGTATTCCACATCTTCCGGCATGCCTGACATGGCGTTTTCTATACTTCCCTCCGTCGAGTGATAATCCGACGCAAAAGCGAGATGATGCTCCTCGTGAGATGTGTCCGGGTCCGTTGTTTTAGGAACGGATGCAACTGCAGGCCTCGCTGCCGCAGACTGAAGCTGTATTACCGGCTCCGTGTCGGTTTCATTGTCCACAGGTTCTTCAATGCCTGCCGGCTCTTCATTCACCGCGGGTTCTACATTGTCCGCAGGCTCTTCATTCTCCGCAGGTTCCACAGAAGCGGGTTTCTCAGACGACACCTCCTCAGACAGCGCTTCCTCCGGCGACGCCTCTTCGGAAGGCGCTTCCTCAGGGGATTCTGCTTCTTCCTCCTCTATATTTTGAACAGGGTCGATTTCGTCGGCCGCCGGCTCATCGGCGCCGTCATTTTCGACGGCAGCATCCTCGTCATCGGGCCCGGCGACAGCGTTTTCTTCTTCGTCGACGCCTTGCGTCTCAACTACAAGGATCTCATTCTCTGTTCCCGTTTCCTGCGCCATCGCGGGAATTGCCGCCGCGCCGGTAGAGACCGACAGCGCAGCCGCCAGAATGATCGGCAATATAGTAACTCTTCTCATTTCTTACCTCCTGAGTCAGAGGGACAGTCCCTTTGACTCACACTGAGTCAAAGGGACTGTCCCTCTGACTCAAAGTTCTGAAGTTCTTCCGACAGATAATGGAAGAACCGGCCAACACTGATGCCATCCACGAGCGCGTGGTTGGCAAGGATCGTGAGAGGGACCGTGATCTTGTCCCGCTCCGTGACTTTTCCGTCCACGAGGCAGAGCTCCTTTTGGATCCGGTAGCGGCCCCAGACGAAGTTGGGAATGGAAAAGTGTGTGTCGGGCCAGGGCATCGTGACGGCCGTGTAGGAAAACCAGGGATTGCAGGAGGTGAAGAGGAGGCTTAAGACGTCTCCCTCCTCCTGGAGGCGCTCCGTATGAAGGGCTTCCGCCTCCTTGGCCCGCGCCTCCTTCAGGTACTGCCGGAGCGGCTGGTCGACATTGACCAGGCAATAGCGGTAAGTCCCGTCCGGAAGACCGTAGGTGTAGGACGGGTTGCAGTAGTCATATTCGACGATGCCGCCGTCGACAATGCGCTGCCGAAATTCCGGGATCCGGTTCGCCGCCCGCACGATCGCATACTGGAAACTCAGGAAAAAGGGCAGCCGGCTGCGACGGATCCGCGGAAGCCACTCCGTGAGATCGATCTGCTCGGTCACAGTCAGGAAAGGGTTTTTCATTGTGAGAAAGTGTTTGAAATGTTCATGCCTCGGGTAAGTGTCTAAGTTGATCTGTTTACGCGCCATTCTGTCTTAATCCTCCTGTTGTTATAGTTCACGCCGCCTCTCCGGCGCCAAAATATATCCACGCCGCCACGTCACTCGCGTCCCGCCAGCCCATCAAGCGGCCAAAATCTACCCA
>DLYC01000274.1 GCA_003447895.1 Lachnospiraceae bacterium
GGAGCCCAAGAACGCCATTCTCAAGCAGTACCAGAAGCTCCTCGCTCTCGACGAGGTGAAGCTGGAATTTGAGGACGACGCGCTCTACGCGATCGCGGAGAAGGCCCTTGAGAAAGATACGGGAGCCAGGGCGCTCCGCTCCATCATCGAGGAATTCATGCTGGATATCATGTATGAGATTCCCAAGGATGAAAATATCGGAACCGTGACGATCACCCGCGCCTACGTGGAAGGAAAGGGAGGCCCCAGGATCGAGATCCGGTCGGATCTGGCCGACAGCGGGCGCAGAGCGGCGCTTCCTGTCAAAGACGAGGAGCCGAAGGAAGAGACGAGCGGCAGAAAGGAATTGTCATGAGTAACATTAAGAACAGCGCCTATGAACTGATCGGCAATACCCCGCTTTTGTCCCTGCACAATTACCAGGCGAAGAAGGGCGTCACCGGAGCGGAGATCGTAGCCAAGCTGGAGTTTCTAAATCCGGCCGGCAGCGTAAAGGACAGAGTCGCGCTCTCGATGATCGAGGACGCGGAGAAGAAAGGGACCCTTGTGCCGGGGGCGACGATCATTGAACCCACAAGCGGAAATACCGGAATCGGCCTCGCCGCCGTGGCGACGGCCAAGGGATACAGGATGATCCTGACACTGCCCGACACGATGAGCGTTGAGAGAAGAACCCTTCTGAAGGCCTATGGCGCGGAGCTCGTTCTCACAGAAGGCGCAAAAGGGATGCAGGGTGCCATTGCCAAAGCGGAGGAGCTCAGGGATTCCATTCCCGGAGCGGTCATCCTGGGGCAGTTTGACAATCCGGCAAACCCGAAGGCACACTATGATCACACAGGCCCTGAGATCTGGGCGGATACAGATGGGGAGATCGATATTTTTGTGGCGACGGTCGGCACGGGCGGAACGCTCAGCGGAACCGGAAGATACCTCAAGGAGAAGAACCCGGCCATCCGGGTGATCGCGGTTGAGCCCGAGACATCCGCCGTCCTATCGGGAGGAAAGCCCGGACCGCACATGATCCAGGGAATCGGCGCGGGCTTTATTCCTGCGACACTGGATACGGGAATCTATGACGAGATCGTCAAGGTCCCCAATGAGGCGGCCTTCGCGGAAGGGAAAGAACTCGCCCGCGCAGAGGGAATCCTGACAGGCATCTCCTCCGGCGCCGCGCTCTGGGCAGCCCTTCAGATCGCCCAAAGGCCTGAGAATCAGGGAAAGAGAATCGTCGTTCTTCTTCCTGATTCCGGAGACAGATATCTTTCCACGCCCCTGTTCGGATGATCGGGAGCGCTGAGAAAGCAGAAATGCGCACTCAGGTAAATGTGTTTTCGATCAGGTCCTTGTAAAAGGCGGCCTCTGCGGCACGCTCATAGCTGCTCACCCAAAGGCCTGCAATTCCGAAGGACAAAACGGTCAGGAGCTGCAGCGGGAGAAAGCTCAGGTACAGCCTGAACAGACGCATCTTGTGGCCGCGGATCAGCTTGACGCCGCCCCGGATGTGCTCTTTTGGAAGGAGCTGCGGAAAGTCCAGGAGAAGATAGGGGAGCATCGAGTAGCGGATCCGGATCACGAAAGCCGCTGCATAGCCTGCCATGAACAGAAGAAGGAGCGGGATGCGATAGGCAGACCTTCCTTCCGCGGAAAGCACGGAGAGCAGGATCCCGAGAGGGAGAAAGCACAAAAGCCTTAGCGCCGCGAGGAAGGTACTGACGATCACAGCCGCGTCGGAACTTCCGCGGAAGGCGGTGAAGAGATCCCCGACTTTGGCTCCCTTTTGGTACTGAAGCCGCAGGAAGATATAGGAGAGCCCGATGCCGAGCATATTCCCGCAGATGCTTATGACCAGAAACATGACAGTGGTCAGGATCAGGGACAACAGGACCGAGCCCGTATCGAACCCTGCGATCAGCTCCGCCAGAACGGAGGAGGCCATCACATATATAAATATAGAAAGAACGGCGGTTGTCAGATTTCCGAGAAGAGATTCTCTGGCATCCGCCTTAAGTGTCTTATTATCTTTAAAAACCGGCATAGGTCCCTCTTTTACTGATTGCGGCATGTTCCGTCTCCGGTCATAAGGTCGGGGACAGCCCAAGCTGTGACATCAATTCCTCAAATGTGAGCCCGTACATCTTGTACAAGAGCGCGCTGAACTCCTCCTGCAGCTGCGGGTCATGGAGAATTCTGATAAAGTAAACGACTGTGGAGATGATCAGAAGTGTATTCATGACCATTGAGAGGACGGCTACGATGAATGCAGTCCTGCTCCTTCGCGGGAAGTAATCCTTTCTTCCCTTCGAGAGGACCGCCATGATCAGTGCCATTGCCCCAAAGATATAAGGAAGAGCGACCGGGAAGACGAACAATGAAAAGATCGACAGAACGGCAAAGCTCATTGCGGTGCGGGACAGGCTTTCCTGTGGTGACCGGTACATGACTTTTCTCCTTTTCAACCGGCGCAGGCGATGCGGCCCGCAGACCGGATTTTGACAGATTCCGTTTTCAGTATACAGAGTCTTTCCGCAAATGTAAAAGAAAAGGCGATCCCCAGTTGGCAATATTTTATCAAATTGGCGCGCAATCGCCTTCAAATGTGGTATATATTGCAATTGACAAAGACTGTATACACGGAGTATCATTTCGAAAAAGACAGCGGATGGAAGGATCCGGCTGTTCTCATATGCTTGTTCTCTTATTCAGAGTGGTGGAGGTACATAGGACCGGTGAAGCCACGGCAACCCCTGAGCCCGGGATTTTCCGGCAAGGTAGGTGCCCGCCTGAGCGAGAGACCCGTCGGGCCGATCGAACAATAAGAAATTGAACTTATGAACAGATCATACAGAATCTAGTCATATCGATCCGCCTGCACAGCAGGCGGTTTTTTTATTTCAGCGCATAGCGCTTCGACATGGAGGTAAACAATGGAGAGATATATTTTTACATCAGAATCAGTTACTGAAGGGCATCCCGACAAGATCTGCGATACGATCTCGGACGCGATCCTGGACGCCTGTGTAGCGCAGGATCCCATGAGCAGAGTGGCCTGTGAGACAACGGTCTGCACGGACTTTGTTCTCGTCTGCGGCGAGATCACATCGGACGCGAACGTGGACTATGAGAGGATCGTGAGAGAGGCTATCCGGGAGATCGGCTACACAGATTCCGAGATGGGCTTTAATGCCGATACCTGCCAGGTCATTGTTAGACTGGACAAGCAGTCGGAAGATATCGCGATGGGCGTCGACAACGCGCTCGAAGCAAGAGAGAAGGGCATGTCCGACGCGGAGATCGAGGCGATCGGCGCCGGCGACCAGGGAATGATGTTCGGCTA
>DLYC01000138.1 GCA_003447895.1 Lachnospiraceae bacterium
GCCGTCGCCGAGACCGGCACGGTCTTCACCATGACCAACGAAGGAAACGGCCGTATGGTCGGAACCCTTCCCAAGATCCATCTGTATGTGTTCGGTATCGAGAAGTTCGTAAAGAGCCTCTCCGATGCACGATATATTTTCAAAGCACTTCCCCGTAACGGCACGGCGCAGAGACTGACCGCTTATCTCTCCCTGTACACCGGCGCCAGCGAGGTTGTCCTGGACAAGGAAACCGACGAGAAGGGACCCAAGGATTTCTACTGCGTGATCCTGGACGATCCGGGAAGACGTGAGATCCTCGCCGAAGAGTCCTTCAGAGAGATCTTCGACTGCATCCGCTGCGGCGCATGCCTTGACGTATGTCCCGCGTTCGCTCTTCTGGGCGGCCATGTATACGGAAGTAATGTCTACACCGGCGGTATCGGCACACTGCTGAGCCACTTCCTGGTCTCCGAGGAGCGCGCCGAGCAGATCCAGAATATCTGCCTGCAGTGCGGCAGATGTAAGGAAGTCTGCGGCGGCGGCCTGCACATTCCGGAAATGATCATGAAGCTCCGCGAGCGCAGTATGGAGAAGCATCCGAACCCGACTTACAAGTTCGCTCTGGATGCCGTAAGCGACAGAAAGCTCTTCCACTCCATGCTCCGGATCGCATCCATAGCGCAGCCCGCGTTCATGAAGCAGGGCCAGCCGATGATGCGTCATCTGCCGATGTTCCTGTCCGGCCTTTCCGAGGGAAGAAGCCTTCCCAAGATCGCGCAGGTACCTTTCAGGGATATCTTCCCGACCATCGAGCAGGATGTTCCCAATCCGAAGGGCAAAATAGCGATCTTTACCGGCTGCCTCCTCGACTTCGTCTATGTCGACATCGCAAAGGCGGTCATCAAGGACCTCAACTCCATCGGCTATCTCGTGGATATGCCTATGGGCCAGTCCTGCTGCGGCGCTCCCGCGACTTACATGGGCGACAGGGAGAACGCTAAGAAGACGGCAGAGCTCAACATCAACGCTATGGCAGCAGAGAACTACGATTACATCGTATCGGCATGCCCGACCTGCACGCACCAGCTCAGAGAGTACGAGCAGTTCTTCGCGGATGATCCCGAAATGCTGGCAAAGGCCAAAGAGCTCGGCGAAAAGAGCTATGATTTCTGCAAACTGTTCCACATGCTGGGCGGCCTCTCCGACGAGGGCGACGGCAAGGAACTCAATATCACATACCACGATTCCTGCCATCTCAAGAGATCCATGGGCGTGTACAAGGAGCAGAGAGAGCTCCTTACACACACCAAGGGTGTCAAGCTCACCGAGATGAGGGAGAGTGACAACTGCTGCGGATTCGGCGGAACCTACAGTATCAAATTCCCCGAGGTCGCGGCTCCGATCCTCGAGCGCAAGGTCGAACACATCAAAGAGACCGGCGCCGGCACTGTGGCTGTTGACTGCCCCGGCTGCATGATGCAGATCAGCGGAGGTCTGGATGCGAGAGATATCCCTGTAGATGTCAAACACACTGCAGTCATCATCGCCGAGAAGAGAGGATTGATGTAAAGAATGATCAGTGACTGGATGGACAGTGTCGAGTCCGACATCGCGCGGATCAGCGCACATCCCTATGCCGGAACACCGGTGGGGGATGTGCTGGACTGGGCAGTCAGCTCCAAGGGCAAAAGGGTCCGTCCCATGCTCCTTATTCTGTGCTCGATGCTCGGCCCCCGCTGCGATGAGCGGCGAAACCGCCTGACACTTCTGGCCGCCATGATGGAGATCACGCATCTGTCGTCCCTGATCCATGACGATATTGTGGACGATGCCCCTTTCCGCAGGGAGAAAGCCTCCGTGCAGAGCCGCTTCGGAAAGGATGCCGCGGTCTACGCGGGCGATTACCTCATCTCTCGCGTCCAATACTTCCAGGCGCAGGAAGGCCTCCATGAGGCCGGAATGATCCTGGCGGACGCGATCGGACAGATGTGTGCCGGTGAGATCGGCCAGGCCGGATGCCGGTATCGCGAAGATGTCACCATGCAGGAGTATTTATGCAACATCCGTGGAAAGACAACAGCCCTGTTTCGGGCCTCCTGCCGGATCGGCGCCCTGGAGGGCGGCTGCTCTCCCGCTGTCATCTCACAGCTTGACAAGCTGGGGGAAGCGCTGGGATGCATGTTCCAGTTCCGCGACGACCTGCTCGATTTCACGACAGATCTCGCGAGCGCCGGAAAGGTGACGCACAAAGATTTTCGCGACGGAATCTACACAATGCCTGTCCTCATGGCAATGCGCGACCCTGAGGCGAGGGAGAAGCTCCTTCCCATTATGCGCACAAACCGCGAGAGGGGAGTCAGCTGTGAACAGGTCAGGGAGATGGAGGAGATCGTCCGTACCTACGGCGGCGTAGAGACCACCGGGAAGGAGATCCTCCGCTACCGCGACCGGTGCAGGGAGATCCTGAGTGATCTTCCTCAGTGCCCCGCTTCATCGGCACTCGGCAAAATCGTAACAAAATGCGCGCAGTTCAGCACACGCTGAGAAGCGTGCACGTAAAAGCAGTCCGGAGGGCGGCATGACATGAGCCGTCCGGGCCGCGCACAAGACACAATTGGTTTGGATGAAAGGTATGAACAGCACAAACAGCCCGACAAAGGAAATTCGATACAATGCGCTCACGCCGAAGCTGGCGCTTTTACTGGCGGCGCCCCACACCTGGGCCGCCTCCGTATTCCCGGCGCTCTTCGGGATCCTGTACTGCGTGTATCGGTCTTTTGGCATCAGACTGTCAGAGGCGGTTCTTCTGTTTGCGGCCTGCGTGCTCATGCAGTCGGCTGTAAACACTTTCAATGATTATATGGATTATGTAAAAGGTACCGACAGCACCGAGGACAATCTTGAAAAAGACGACGCCGTCCTGCTCTACGCGGGCGTCGATCCGGTACAGGTGCGGAATCTCGCGTTCGCGTTTCTTGCGACCGCGGCTCTGATCGGAATCGGTTTTTCCGTAAAGAGAGGGCCGGTACCGCTTCTCATCGGTCTGTTCGGCGGCCTGATCGTGCTGCTGTACTCGGGAGGTCCTCTTCCGATCTCCTATCTTCCGATCGGTGAGATCACATCGGGTTTTGTGATGGGAGCCCTGATTCCCCTGGGGATCGCGGCCGCTGTCACAGGGCAGCTCCATCCGGAGGTCCTGCCTCTCACCCTTCCTCTTGTCATAGGCATCGGTCTCATCATGATGACCAACAATACCTGCGACATTGAGAAGGACCTGAAGGCGGGCAGAAAAACGTTTCCCGACTGCATAGGAAGGGAGCGCGCCGTAAAAGTCTACCGCTTTGCGGTGGTCCTCTGGATGCTCTCGATCGTCCTTGACGGCGCACTCTTTGGCCGCGCGGCCTTCGTCCTCGCGATCATCGCCGTGTGTGCCGCCTATGTTCCGGTCTACCGGTTCCTCATGCACTCGCCGCTCATCCAGGGCACGCGGGTGGCACAGATGAAGGGAATCCTGAAGGCAAATATCGTCAGCGGCGTGATCTGCCTGGCAGCCATGCTCGCGGCGATCCTCACGAGGTGACAAACTGTACGCCGTTTCGCGAAGGCGCAGTCGCGCTGAGCGGAAAGCGGGCGGCAGATACAGACAACGGGGAATGACTTATGAGATCAGCACACAGCCTCTCACAGGAGGAAAAACAGGATAAAGTCTTCCGGGTCTTTGAGAAGATTGCCAAAGGCTATGATCAGGCGAATGTGCGGATCAGCCTCGGGATGCAGGACTCCTGGAAAAGAATGCTGATCCGGGAACTGGTGAGGTCCTCTGCGAGGGGCCGCGTGGTCCGGGTGCTGGATCTTTGTACCGGCACCGGGGACATTGCGATCGGCATTTCTGAAGCAGGGGCAAAAGATCGTCCCGGCAGGGGGCACGACTCCCGGAAAAAAGACGGGACCGGA
>DLYC01000184.1:0-2817 GCA_003447895.1 Lachnospiraceae bacterium
ATACTGATCCAGGAAGCGGTTTATACTGCCGCCGGCGTCTTTTTTGAAATAGCTGTGGTCCTCCGCGTTCCGGTCTCCGTGAATGCTGCCGCCGTGATTGTAGTAATCGCGCATCAGCGTGGAATAGCCGCCGCCAATCTCGTTGAGGACAAAGTCCATATCGTAACCGCAGCGAAGGGACAGGGAGGGATTGCTCCACTCCGCGACCATCGCGGCATCCGGGAACTCCAGATCCAGCATGCGCCGCACATCTCTCCAGATCGCGCTGGTGCCGCTCTTCTTCTCATCGTCGTTTTTGACCAGGGAAGAGGCCATGTCAACGCGGAAGCCGTCGCAGCCGTGGGACAGCCAGAAGCGCATGATGTCTTTGAGGGCCTCTCGGGTCGCGATGGCGGCCGGATCGCGGAAACTCTTCTGCCAGGGCTCCGTCACATTGAGGAAGCCGTAATTGAGCGCGGGCTGGCACTTAAAAAAGTTCAAAATATAGCATCCGCTGCGCTCGCTCTCACCGCCGACATAAGGGAGGCCGGCAGCGCCCTTGAAGCAGAAATCCGTCCAGATAAAGCGGTCGGAATACTCGTTTTTCTCGATTTTTTGGCTCTCCCTAAACCAGGGATGCTCTTCGGATGTGTGGCCGGGTACCAGGTCGAGAAGGACACGGATGCCCTTCTGGTGTGCCTCCTCGAAGAGGCGGTACAGGTCTTCGTTCGTGCCGTAGCGAGGCGCCACCTTCTTGTAGTCGCGGACGTCATAGCCGGCATCCTTGAAGGGGGAGTCATAGCAGGGATTGATCCAGAGCGCATTGCAGCCCAGGCTTTTGATATAGTCCAGCTTCTCTGTGATGCCATTGATGTCGCCAATCCCGTCGCCATTCGTGTCATTGAAGGACTGGGGATAGATCTCGTAAAATACTGTGTCCTTTAACCATTTCGCAGCCATGTTGAAAACCTCCATATAATGAATATTGTTTTTGTTCGGTCTGTAATAGTATGATACGATAGTAATGAGAAAGAATTCTTGCTCTATTGCAGGAATTACTAACACGATTCTACTATTTTGCCGCAAAAGGAGAAAGTGGGAAATGCACGGAATCACGGAGCAGACCGCAGAAAGGGAGAAAGCGAGTCACGGCGATATTTTTCTCCCGGTGAACAGCTACCACTGCCTTGTTCCTCTGACCTACAGAGAGCTCGCGCTCCACTGGCACGAGGAGATGGAGATCACGCTGATTCGGGAGGGCACCTCGGATTACAGAGTCGGGCAGCGCTCCTTTCGGACGCAGGAAGGGGATATTATTCTGGTGCCCCCGTATTGCACGCACTCTGCATTTGAGATTCCCGGCAGGACAATGGTCTCGGACAGTCTGGTGTTCCATCTGGACCTTCTGGGTGCGCAGGGACAGGACCTGTCCGCCTCCAAGTACCTGCGTCCGCTTGCGGAAGGGCAGATGCAAATGCCGGAGGTGATCAGACCCTCGGACAGAGGATATGACGAAATTCGAGAGGTATTCCTCAAGGCATTGGAGTGCTTTCAGAACCGCCCTCCCTTTTATGAAATGCTGCTGAGGGAGGAACTTCTCCATATCGTCATTCTGCTCTTCCAATTCGGATATATCAGTAAGCCTGACGGAAGCCGCAATTCGCAGACGGGCAGACAGCAGCTCAAGACCGTACTGCAGTACATCGACGAGCACTACCGCGAAAAGATCAAAGTGGCAGATCTGGCGGACATGAGTGGATTCAGCGAGAGCTACTTCATGAGCTTCTTCCGACAGTATGTGGGGATGAGCTGCATCTCTTACATTAACCACTATCGGATCCAGAAAGCAGCCCACGCCTTGGAGGAGACGTCGGGCCCTGTGATGGAGATTGCCATGGATCACGGTTTTGACAATATCTCCTACTTCAATCTGCAGTTCCGACGGGAGTTTGGCATGACGCCGCGACAGTTCCGAATGCGGCAGAAGGAAGGCGCATGATCCTTTGCAAAAGCCAATAAGCCGGCGTGTTGCCCTCTTGACAAATTCCCGCTTCCGCCTATAATTTTTACAAATGTAATATCGTAATCTCAAAGGCGCAATGACGTGCCGGAGCTCGAAAGCTTCGGGGGTCATTGCGCCTTCTTTACGTTTTGTCGGCATGGCTCATTGGGATTTTCGGCCGTGCGCAGACAGAAAGGATTCCTTCCATTATGAAAAGAAAATGTGACCGCCAGCTCATCCTCGAAGACGGGTCCCGGTATAGCGGCTATGGATTTGGCGACATGCAGGACAAGATTCTGGAGATTGTATTCAATACGTCCATGGTCGGCTATCAGGAGATTCTCTCGGATCCGTCCTACACGGACCAGGCCGTTGTCATGACGTATCCCCTGATTGGCAATTACGGCATGGCCGATGAGGACTACGAGACGGATCGTCCCACAATCGGTGCTTTGATCGTACACGAATACAATGACGAGCCGTCCAATTTCCGCAGCAATTCCTCTCTCGGTGAAGTGATGAAGAAATATGGAATTGCAGGCATCAGCGGCATTGACACCCGAAAGCTGAACCGGTCAATCCGGGACTTCGGAACAAGAAAATGCCTGCTCACCAGTATTGATACGCCGCAGGAAGAGGGCCTTCAGAAACTGCGCAGTTTTTCGACGCCCACTAATGCCGTGTCGAGAGTTAGCAGCAAGGAAATCTGGCGCTCTCCCGCAAGTAATGCGCAGACTGGCAGCATGAGCGGACAGGTGCCGACCCCGGCTGCGGAAGATGCGGTTGCTGAATGCGAAACTGCACCTGCACAGGCACACGCTCCTGCTCCCTTCCAC
>DLYC01000184.1:2877-14878 GCA_003447895.1 Lachnospiraceae bacterium
TCCTCATCGACTGCGGCATGAAGAAAAACATCCTCCGCTCCCTGAACCGGCGCGGCTGTGATGTGACCGTCGTCCCTTGGAACACAACCACAGAAGTCATCCGGTCCCTGAAGCCGGACGGCGTCCTGATTTCCAACGGTCCCGGCGACCCTACGGATGTGCCCGAGACCATTGAGACAGTGCGGGCTCTGCGGGGCCAATGCCCTATCTTCGGCATTTGCCTGGGACACCAGATTCTGTCTCTGTCCTATGGGGCCAAGACTTACAAGTTGAAGTTCGGCCACCGCGGCGGAAACCATCCGGTGCGGGATCTGGCGACCAGCCGCATTGAGATTACCTCGCAGAACCATTCCTACGCCGTGGACGCCGGGTCTCTGGCGCAGACGGCGCTTACCGTGACCCATATCAATATATTAGACGGGACTGTCGAGGGCGTTAAATGTGAGAAAGACCATGCCTTCAGCGTGCAATATCACCCTGAGAGCGCGCCCGGGCCGCAGGACAGCGCGTATCTGTTTGATCGGTTTATAGAGCTGATGCAGACAGCGCGAAGCGGCACTGAATCGTTCGGGAAGTGCACTGCAGAAAGTGACAAGGAGGTAGAACATGCCCAAACGAACTGACATCCACAAGATCCTCGTCATCGGCTCCGGCCCCATCGTGATCGGGCAGGCCGCTGAGTTTGACTACGCCGGGACACAGGCCTGCCTCGCACTCAAGGAAGAGGGATATGAGGTGATCTTGTGCAATTCCAACCCTGCGACGATCATGACCGACACGTCGATTGCCGACAAGGTCTACATGGAGCCTCTGACTCTTGAATACATTGCCAAAATAGTGCGCAAAGAGAGGCCGGACGCTATTTTGCCCGGGATCGGTGGGCAGACAGGGCTCAATCTGGCCATGCAGCTGGAGAAAAAAGGAATACTGGCGGAGTGCCGGACAGAGCTTCTGGGCACAAAGAGCCGCTCTATCGAGCAGGCGGAGGACCGCGAGCTGTTCAAAGAACTGTGCCTGCAACTGGGCGAACCAGTCTTGCCTTCGGAGATTGCCTGTTCCATGGAGGAAGGTCTCAAAGCGGCGCGCGACATCGGCTACCCGGTCGTTCTGCGCCCTGCTTTCACCTTGGGCGGCACCGGCGGCGGCTTTGCGGACAGCGAGGAGGAATTCCTTCCCATCATGAAAAATGCCCTGGCGCTGTCTCCGGTCAGCCAAGTGCTGATTGAAAAGAGCGTCAAAGGCTATAAAGAGATCGAATATGAGGTCATGCGCGACAGCAACGACACTGCTATCACCATCTGCAACATGGAAAACATGGATCCCGTCGGCATCCACACCGGGGATTCTATTGTCGTGTGTCCTTCGCAGACGCTCTCCAACAAGGAATACCACATGCTCCGCGACAGCGCGCTCAAGGTCATCCGCGCACTCGGCATTGAGGGCGGCTGCAACGTCCAGTTTGCGCTGGACCCCGGTTCCTTCCAATACTACCTGATCGAAGTCAATCCGCGCGTCTCCCGCTCGTCGGCGCTGGCATCGAAAGCAAGCGGTTACCCCATTGCCCGCGTCTCTGCCAAAATAGGAATCGGCATGACGCTCGATGAAATTCCGCTCGCCAACACGCCCGCCTCCTTTGAGCCGGCCCTCGACTATGTCGTCACAAAGATGCCTCGCTTCCCCTTTGATAAGTTCACAGAGGCGGACAACTCCCTCTCGACACAGATGAAGGCGACCGGAGAAGTCATGAGCATAGGCCGCACATTGGAGGCCAGCCTTCTCAAGGCGGTCCGCTCACTTGAGACAGGGCACTTTCACTTGCATGATCCCAAATTTGATCCTCTTTCCAAAGATGCGCTTCTGGATTACATCCGTACCGGCACGGACGACCGCATCTTTGCGATTGCAGAACTGATGCGTCAGGCGTTGATTCCCTCTGCGGCACTGGGCTTTGTGAGCCGGGACGTGGCTGCCCCGACAGCACAAGAACGAATGTGCCAGGATGTGGGTGACACGGCACCCGCTCGCGCTCTCGAGCAGGATATTCACCGCCTGAGCGGCATCGATCCCTTCTTCCTGCGCGCCATTCGGCGCATTGTGGAGGAAGAAAAGGCTCTCCGTTCGTCCCCGGGCGATCTGGAAGAACTGTGCGAAGCCAAGAAGATGGGCTTTTCGGACCGTTCTGTCGGTATTCTATGGGGCCTTTCGGAAGAATCTGTCTTTGCGCTGCGAAAAAAACACGGTATTATGCCCGTCTACAAAATGATCGATACTTGCGCCTCCGAATTTGAGAGCTACGTTCCCTATTTTTATTCAACCTATGAAACTGCAGATCCGGGCGAAATCTGTGAACAAATCACCCCAGAAGTCGAGGCAAATGTCGCGTCAAAGGTCGAAAATGAAGTGCAACTCTCAGGCAAAAAGAAAGTGATCGTACTCGGTGCCGGCCCCATCCGCATCGGGCAAGGCGTGGAGTTTGACTACTCCACCGTACACGCCGTGCAGACCATACAAAAGGCGGGTTATGAGGCGATCATCATCAATAACAATCCGGAGACGGTTTCAACAGACTATACCTGCTCGGACAAGCTGTATTTTGAACCACTGTGCGTGGAAGATGTCATGAACGTGATCGAGATGGAAAATCCTGACGGTGTCATCGTAACGCTCGGCGGGCAGACGGCGATCAATCTGGCGGATCCGCTCCACGCACGGGGCGTCAGGATCATTGGCACGGACTGCGACGCCATCGACAAGGCGGAGAACCGGGATCTGTTTGAGAAACTCCTCGAAACACTCGGAATCCCGCAGCCCAAGGGCTGTGCCGTCACTTCCGCCGCAGAAGGCCTGAAAGCTGCAGAAGAAATCGGCTACCCTGTGTTGGTCCGCCCCAGCTTTGTCCTGGGCGGGCGTGCCATGCAGATCGTCGCCAAAGAGTCTGACCTGCGGAGTTATCTCAAGACGGCAGAGCCCATCGACGAGAGCAGGCCGGTACTCGTGGATCATTATGTCCGCGGCAAAGAAGTAGAGGTAGACGCTGTGTGCGACGGCGAACGGGTCTTTGTCCCCGGCATTATGGAACTGGTCGAGAGGACTGGCGTCCACTCGGGCGATTCAATCAGTGTCTATCCTCCCTACAGCCTGTCGGCAGGTGTCAAAAAGACGATTCTTGATTACACGGAAAAGCTCGGCATCGGCATCGGCATCCGTGGTCTCTTTAACATCCAGTTCATCGTCGATGAGAGAGAGAATGTCTACATCATCGAGGTCAACCCCCGCTCCTCCCGGACTGTCCCGTTTCTCTCCAAAGCAACAGGCTACAGTCTGGCGGACATTGCCACGCTTGTCAGCCTCGGTATCACTTTGAAAGGGCAGGGCCTCATCACGCGCTATCCCGCAGAGAAAACTCGCTATTATGTCAAGGTTCCTGCCTTCTCCTTCTCCAAGCTCCACGGCATGGACGCCTACCTCTCTCCGGAAATGAAGTCCACGGGCGAGGCCATTGGCTACGACAGAAAGCTCCACCGCGCGGTGTACAAGGCCATGATTGCCTCCGGTATGACACTCCGCAATTACGGTACAGTCCTTGTCAGCGTCGCCGACGAGGACAAAATAGAGACCATCCCTCTCGTTCGCCGCTTCTACGAAATGGGTTTCAACATCGAGGCGACCACCCTGACTGCCGAGTATCTGAAGGAGGCCGGGATCCGCACAAGGGTCCTGCACAAGCCCAGTGAACACAGCGAGGAGATGCTTGATTCCATCCGCGCGGGCTACGTCAGCTATGTCATCAACACGCGCGCTGTCCTTTCCGGCGTGCACTACGGCGACGGCGTCGCGCTCCGTAGTATCGCGGCACAGAACAACGTTGTCATGCTCACCTCTCTGGATACGGTGCGCATGCTTCTCGATGTACTGGAAGAAGTGACCATGGGGATCTCGACGATTGATGCGGAATGAGCCCAGCGCGGCGGTTTCATGTTTCATTCTTTTGATGTTTTACCTTCAAGGATGAATCATTTTATCGTTGATAATTAATCGTCTTATTGATAATCTCTTTCCAATGGAATTCTACGATCGGGTTTTAATAAGAAAGGATCTTGCTCTTATGAAAAACTTTATTTTTGTATCCCCGCATTTTCCTGTAAACTACCGCAATTTCTGCATGAAACTGCACGAAAACGGCGTCAATGTCCTTGGAATCGGGGACGCGCCTTACGATTCTCTCGACTTTATGCTGCAGGGCGCGCTGACAGAGTATTATCGTGTTGACAACATGGAAAACTATGAAGAAATGTACCGCGCAGTGGCGTTCTTCTGCTTCAAATACGGCAATATCGACGGACTTGAGAGTAACAACGAGTACTGGCTGGAACAGGATGCACGCCTTCGTGAGGACTTCAATATTCCGGGAATGAGACCGAAAACAATCTCTGTGATCAGGCACAAGTCCGAAATGAAAAAGTACTATGCGCAGGCCGGCGTTCCTACTGCCCGCTATCATCTGGTGACAGATCTCGCGGAGAGTCAGGCTTTCATCGATCAGGTCGGCTATCCCGTGATCGTAAAGCCAGACAACGGCGTCGGCGCTGTAAACACCTACAAGATCAGCAGCGATGATGAGTTGGAAAGCTTTCATTCACACGACTTCGGCGATATACAGTTCATCATGGAAGAATTCGTCCCCGGTGATGTGTATTCCTATGACGCGATCATCGACAGCTCCGGCCAGCCTCTTTTGGAGACAGGAAATCATACGCCCGGATCGATCATGGAGACCGTCCTCAACAAGGAAAGCTGTGTCTTTTACATCGAAAAGAAGATCAAAGATGACCTGCGCGACGCCGGCCGCAGGTGCGTAGCCGCTTTCGGAGTCAGGAGCCGTTTTATTCACTTCGAATTCTTCCGCCTGTCCGAGGACCATGTCCACTTGGGCAAAAAAGGAACCGTCGTCGGCTTGGAAGTGAACCTTCGTCCTTCCGGCGGTTTCACACCGGATATGATCAATTATGCCAATAGCACAGATGTCTACAAGGACTGGGCGGATATGGTATGTTTTGACCACCTGCCCCCCAAAACATATAACGAAAAGTTTTATTGTGTATCCGTAGGCCTGAGAGACAGCCGCCACTATGTCCATACACAGGAAGAGATCCTGCAGAAATACGCGGACAAGATCGTCCTCCGCCAGCGCCTCCCGGAAGTTCTGGCCAACGGAATGGGCGACAACCTCTATCTCGCGCGCTTTGCAACAGAAGACGAAATGAATTCCTTCATCCACTTCCTTGCGCAGGAGAAGGAATGAAGTCCCTGCAGCCCTTCTCTCTGCAATTTAGAGATCTGCACCAATTCACCCGGGGCAGCTGTTCACCTCTGGGGTAGCGGCTCACCTCTGGGGCAGCTATCCACCTCCGGGGTAGCTGTCTGCCTCTGGGGTGGAATTGTCTCCGCTTCGGCATCATAGGAGGTATCCACTTGCATCTTTGCACACTCCTGGCAGTCGCTGCCGCCAAAGCTGCTCTCAAAGCCTGTCATCTGGCAGGCCGCCCCGGATCATCACTTCCGGGAAGGGCCGCCCTGAAAATCGACTCGCATATCATCGCGCCTCTCGCTGCGCAGGTGCGCCGCGGAATCATCGTGACCTGCGGCACCAACGGCAAAACCACCACCAACAATCTCCTTTGCTCAGCGCTCGAGGCGCAGGGCTTTCGTGTCGTCTCCAACCGGCTCGGCGCCAACATGAAAGAAGGCGTCGCCGCAGCGCTGGCCACTGCCGCTGGTCCCCTGGGACTTCTCGATGCAGACTACGCATGCCTCGAAATCGACGAGGCCTCTGCCGTCCATATCCTGCCGTATCTACAGCCCGACCACATGATCATCACCAACCTTTTCCGCGACCAGCTGGACCGCTACGGCGAGATCGATCTCACCATGAAAGCACTGGAAGAGGCGATCCGTCTTGCGCCGTCAATGACCCTTGTCATCAATGGCGACGACCCTCTCACGGCCTTTTTGGCAAAAAAGAGCGGCCGCCGTTTCGCCAGTTTCGGCGTCAGTGAAAAAGTGGCTGGCGCTGGAGCAACTGAGGATGTCTCTTCGGGCGAAGTTCGAGAAAGCCGCTTCTGTGAGAACTGCGGCGCGCCACTAAAGTACGAATTCTATCATTTCAGCCAGCTCGGCGTCTACCATTGCCCTTCCTGCGGCTTTGGAAGACCTGCAATCAACTATGATGCTTCCGGCGTCAGGCTTTCGCCGGAGCTGTCTTTGGACGTGATAGAATCCGGGGCCGCTACTGTCGATTCGTCAAGCCCCCAGAAAATCAAGCCCGCTTTTCGGGAAAGCACGGCCGCTCCTGTCAGGATTTCCGCGCCGATGACCGGCTTCTACAACGTCTACAACATACTGGCTGTTTACAGCGTTCTGCGGGAACTGCGCCTGCCCGCCGACAAGCTGAACGAAGTCCTTCGCGACTACAAGCCACAATTCGGGCGAGGTGAAGTTTTCCATGTGGGCCAAAATAGCGAGCAGAAAATTCTGCTGAACCTGGCCAAGAACCCCGCCGGCTTCAACCAGAATATTACAGCCATGCTGCAGGACCGATCTGCCAAAGACCTGATCATTGTGATCAATGACAATGCCCAGGACGGGCGGGATGTGTCCTGGCTGTGGGACGTGGATTTTGACAGGTTGGCAGACGATACGATCCGTTCTATCACGGTGAGCGGCCTGCGGGCGCTCGACATGCAGCTGCGGCTCAAATATGTGGAGATCGAGTCGGTTTGTGCGCCCACTGTGGAGGAGGCAATTGCGCGCTGTCTAGCGGATGGATGCGGCAACCTGTATGTGCTCGTCAACTACACGGCGCTATATGAGGCGCACCAGTACCTGGAGGGAATTCAGAAATGAGTAATGACGCTGGCAAGGAAATGCATCGTGATGAACCTATGCTGAATGATCCGATTAAGAAGCCTCAGGCCGGTGATTACAAACTGAACATTGTACACCTCTATCCCGACCTTCTGAATCTCTATGGAGACCGGGGCAACATACAGTGCCTTCGCATGCGCTGTAAGTGGCGCGGGATTGACGCGCAGGTCACGGAATGCAACCTGGATGACAAGCTCTCTCTGGCCTCTGCAGACATTGTCCTTCTGGGCGGCGGATCAGACCGGGAGCAGCAGATTGTCTGTACTCGTCTGCAGCAGGTTCGCCCGGAGCTACGCGATTATGTGGAGGACGGCGGAACTCTAATCGCAATCTGCGGCGGCTATCAGCTGCTCGGCCACTATTATGATACGCCGGAAGGAAGGATAAAGGGACTCTCGCTGGTCGATCTCTATACGGAACAGGGATCGCCCCGGTTAATATCTAATATTGTGCTTAGAAATGAGTCGCTGCCGGATTCAAATGCCAATGCTCTGTCCAGTGTTATTCCTGATACATTGCCTGCGGCAGCAGCTGGTTCGCAATCCAGCGCAATTCCTACGGCATTGCCTTACGAAATCGTCGGATTTGAGAATCACGGTGGAAGGACTTACATCGGCAACAATATGCCCTTCGGCAAAGTTCTGTATGGTCACGGCAACAATGGAAAGGACGCCTGTGAAGGCGTCCTCTACCGCAACGTAATTGGCACTTATCTTCATGGGCCGCTCCTGCCCAAGAATCCACATGTCTGTGATCTTCTTCTGCAAAGAGCATTGAACAGGAAATACGGCGTCTCTCTGGCATCGTTTCCCGCTCTGGATGATTCCCTTGGGATGGCTGCTAACCGGGCTGTTGTCACTCGATTTCACTCCCCGCTCGCCCCATAGTTGGACAGCACTCTGGCCGACGGATCGTTCACGTTGCAGCCCTCCCACTCCCGGTTGGGCATCCAGAAATCAGCCACCATCGCGGCCTGTCCGGGATAATACTTCTCAAAGATTTCCCGATATAACAGCGATTCCTTCGTAAAGGGCTGCGCATGGTCATACGCAAGTCTGCGCTCCTCAAACACCTCATCCGAGTACAGCCCCTCCGCATATTCGATCAGGTCATTGACAAGCGAGTGCCCGACCGCGTCAGAGAACGCCGCCTTCTCACGCATCAGAATCTCCCACGGAATCAGCTTGTCTTCCTCAAACGCCGTGCGCAGAAGATATTTTCCAATCCCGTATTTGTTCATCTTTTTTTCCGGATCGATCTTCATGCAGTAGGAGACAAAATCCAGATCGCCGAAAGGCACTCTCGCCTCCAGCGAGTTCACGCTGATACAGCGATCCGCGCGAAGCACATCGTACATATGGATCTCCCGGATCCTCTTCTCTGCCTCCTCCTGAAAAGCCCGGGCATCCGGCGCGAAATCCGTGTATTTATATCCGAAGATCTCATCCGAAATCTCTCCCGTCATAATGACGCGCACATCTGTGTTCTCATGAATCCACTTGCATACCAGGTACATACCGATGGACGCACGGATCGTCGTGATATCGTAAGTGCCAAGTGCCGCAATCACCGGCTCCAGCGCCGCGATCACGTCGTCCCGGGAAATGATCACTTCATAGTGCTCACTTCCAATATATTCTGCCACCTTGCGCGCATATTTGAGGTCGATCGCATCCAGATCCATGCCGATGGAGAAAGTCCGCAGCGGCTTATCCATGAGCTTCGCCGAGACGCCGCACACCAGCGACGAATCCAGTCCGCCGGACAGAAGGAATCCGACCGGTGCGTCCGCGTCCAGCCTCTTCTCAATTCCTGCAATCAGCTTGTCGTGAATATTTCGCCTGATCTCCGGCAACTCGTCGTCCAGGTAATACCCGGCGTCCCAGATCCTGCTGTACTCCGCCATCGCAATTCCCTGGTGTTCTAACGGAATGCATTCGATGTCCCAGGGGCCCAAATGCGCGGCACTGATCACCGCATAATGTCCGGGCGGGAACGGCTCGATCCGCTCACAGACTCCCATCAGGTTTTTGGCTTCTGATGCAAATACCGGAATGCCTTTCTCATCCCTGCCAAAATACAGCGGCCTGATCCCGATCGGATCCCTCGCCGCGATATACTCTTGTCTATCTGCATCGTACAGAACCAGAGCAAACTCCGCATCCAGAAAGCGGAACATGTCGATTCCATACTCCTCATAAAGGGGCAGCAAAATCTCACAATCCGAATCGCTCTTGAAGGAGTATCCTTTCTCGATCAGCCTCTCCTTCATTTTGCGGAACCGATAGAGCTCACCGTTGCAGACCACGGAATTCCCGTTCAGAGTAAAGGGCTGCATGCCCTCAGGTGTCAGTCCCATGATCGCCAGACGGTTAAATCCCAGAAATCCGTTCCCGGTATTCAGGATCCGGCTGTCATCCGGTCCTCTCCATATGGTTCTTGAGAGCATCTCTGCCACTCTCTCATAATCTGCCTGTCCGCTGCAGTAAGCTAAAATCGAACACATTTCCTGCCTCCTCTCATGCAAGACCTCTGGGGTAGTTTGCACCTCAGAATTCAAAACAGCGCTCCAAGCGCGGACTTCTCTGCCCACGCCTGAAGCGCCTTTGCTTCATTTCTAATAGTTATTTTGTCAAGAGACCTCTGGGGTACCTTGCACCTACATTCTCGTGATCCGGTCCACCGCCTCGACCGTATTCTCCCTGCTGCCAAATGCTGTCAGCCGGAAATAGTGCTCCCCGTGAGGGCCGAATCCCGAGCCCGGCGTACCTACAACATTCGCCTGCGTGAGCAGCTGATCGAAGAACTCCCAGCTCGTCATATTACCGGGGGTCCGCAGCCAGATGTAAGGAGCGTTCACGCCGCCCGACACCTCATAGCCTGCGGACCGCAGTCCCTCCAGGATATACTTTGCATTACCCATGTAATAAGCAATCTGTTCGCGGACCTGCTGCCGGCCTGCTTCCGAATAGACCGCTTCTCCGGCCCGCTGGATGATATAAGGTGCTCCGTTATATTTGGTCCCGTGGCGTCTTGCCCACAGAGGCCAGAGTCTCTCGCCACCCGCCGTCAGATCCAGAGGAATCACCGTATAACCGAGCCGTAAACCGGTAAAACCGGCTGTCTTTGAGAAAGAGCGGAACTCGATTGCGCAATCCCTCGCGCCATCGCACTCATAAATGCTGTGGGGAACATCCGGCTCCGCAATATAGGCCTCGTAGGCCGCATCATAGAGAATGATCGAATCATAAAGATTCGCGTAATCGACCCACTTCTGCAGCTGCGCTTTTGTCATAACCGCCCCCGTCGGATTGTTGGGGAAGCACAGGTAGATCAGATCCGGCACTTCTTCCGGCAGATCCGGCACGAAACCATTCTCCGCCGTGCAGGGCATATAGATCACGTTCTCAAACCGCCCGGTCTGTGCATTATAGGCGCCCGTTCTACCGGCCATAACATTGGAATCCACATAGACCGGATAGACCGGATCACACACAGCAATCTTGTTCGATGTGTCAAAAATCTCCTGTATATTGCCGCAGTCGCACTTCGCGCCGTCCGAAATAAAGATCTCCTCCGCTGAAATCTTGCATCCTCTGGCCACGTAATCCTCGCGTGCGATCACATCCCGCAGAAACTCGTAACCCAGATCAGGAGCATATCCGCGGAAACTCTCAGCGTGCCCCATCTCATCAACTGCTCCATGCAATGCCTCAATAACTGCTGGCGCTATGGGCTGCGTCACATCCCCGATTCCCAGACGGATGATCTTCGCTTCCGGATTTGCTTTAGAGAATTCCCGCACTCTTCTTCCGATTTCCGAGAACAGATAGCTTCCCGGCAGCTTTAAATAGTTATAATTGATCTTTGCCAAAATATGCTCCTTTCGCGAGGATCGTCCACGCATGGCTCATTGCTTCGCGCAAATAAGGCGCACCAAGTATGGATCCTTCGATCCATACCTGAAGCGCCTTTGCCTCATTCGTTTATTATATTAGCGGTCACTATCGTGACTATCTTTGTTAATACTACTTCCTAAGTCTCGGAAAATCAAGATGTATTATCAGCAGCGTTTTTGCCACCGATTATATGAGCTACTTGACTTTGCCCCTCAAGCCCTCATTTCGCAAGCTTCTATCGTTTTCAGAGCTCCTCAGCCTGATGTTCAGGATCCTCCGAAAACATTTTGATCATGGCCCTCATAGGTCCCGACAGGGCCTTGTCCTGGCGAAAAACGAGATTGACCCGGTTTTCCAGACAGTCCAGTTCCCGGATCGACAAGAGTTTAATATTTGACGGTATAAATTTACCCGCAAAAAGGATTCCCACCCCATATCCGGCTGCTATACAGGAGTAAAGTGTATTGATATCCGTGACTTCGAGAGAAACGTTTGCATCCGGCATGTATTTGCGCAGGATCTCCGCGGCAAAGGTCCCGTTTCGGGACAAAGAGCTGAGCATCACGAATTTTCGGTCCTTTAATGCACTGATGCTGATGACCGGATGGGGATATCCTTCCATGGAAGCCGCCTGATCAAGAAGTTCCGAGTCTTCAGAAACAGCAAGAGAAAAAGTCTGATTTTCCAGCAAAACATACTCGTACCCCGGTTTGTCTTCCATATTTGTAACGACTGCCATGTCAAGCGTTTCGTTTTCCAGCTGCATCATAAGATGACGGCTGGTGTCCAGCATCAGGTTGATCCTCATATCCGGATATCTTTCTGTGAACCGCCGCAGAAGGTTCTGGATCACATATTCCCTCAGTCCCATCCCTGCTCCAAATCGGATCTGCTTCTTCATCGTGGCAGCATGGTTGCGCAGCTTATTCATCAGGTCCGAGTCCAACTTCATGATCACCCTTCCGGTTTCCACATAGTCGCGCCCTATTTCCGTCAGCAAAAACTGGTGCCCCTGCCGCACAAACAGCGGGACTCCCAGATTTTTCTCTGTCTTTTGCAAAAACTTGGTTAGCGCAGACTGTGTGATGAACAGCGTAGCCCCTTTTCTTTTCGGATAATTGCAGCAACAACCTTGATCGTCTTTCTCATATTTGTTTTCCTGTTCCTGGTTTTGACGG